>NZ_MVDI01000004.1 GCF_002939305.1 Chroococcidiopsis sp. TS-821
TGGATGAGTTGCGTTTGTTGGTACGAGAGCGATTGCAACAAATGACCCAAGCAGTGATTCGTTCAATTGTCGGTAGAGCCTCCATCCTTGAGGCATTATCTGTAGCCGGTCTTTAAGGAATTGGTATAATACCATTGAGCAGAATTTGGCAAAATGGCACAAACTCAAAGAAAACCTGTATATGTACAACCAGAACACCATGAAATTTTAAGGCGCATTGCCTATGAGGAACGCTGCAATCTGTCGGATGTATTAGACGTAGTGCTAGAACAAGCCGATTGAAAAAAAGTTGCTAGGGAAGCTAGCCAGAAACCCACTCAGCGTGCAATGGAAAGAACAAGTCAATAAAAGAGTGCAAAACTAGCACCGCTGATAGCGCATTCCTGGTAGTTGAGTCACTAATCCTGCGAGTTCTAGCTGCAGTAGCGCACTCGAAACGTTACTTGCGGAGTAACCTGTTTGCTGCACAATCGAGTCAAAGGGCATTGCTTCAGTTGCGATCGCCTGCAAAACTTTTTCCAACTCTGGTGCTAATTCAGGTGCGGCGACAGTTGGCGTTGCATCGATTTGCGGTATTGTGCCTAACATTTCTAGTAACTGCTCTTCGCTTAAAATCACTTCAGCACCTTTACGCAATAGTTCCAAACAACCAAGCGATCGCGGATTATCTAAAGATCCTGGTAACACATAAACATCACGACAAAATTCATTCGCAAAATGTGCGGTAATTAATGCACCCGAACGTATTGGCGCTTCTAGCACAAGTACCGCCCGCGTCAAACCTGCAATAATGCGATTGCGACGTGGAAAATGCGCGCGCTCTGGTGGTGTCTTCGCGGGATACTCGCTGACAACTAATCCTTGATTGAGAATTTGCTGGTAAAGATCCTGATTGCGTGCTGGATAGACAACATCGACACCAGTACCGAGTACCGCGATTGTTCTTCCACCGGCGGCTAAACAGCCGTGATGCGCTTCGGTATCAATTCCATCCGCTAAACCTGAAACGACGGTAAACCCATTTTTTGCTAAAGTCGCGCTAATTTTGCGCGTCCAACGCTTGCCATAGTCTGAAGGATTGCGCGTACCAACAATACTCACGAGTGGTTTGTATCCAAGATTTTCTTGGAGATCGACGGCACCACGATAGTAGAGTACTGGTGGTGGGCTAGGAATTTCTAACAGCAAGCGAGGATAATCGGTGTCTACAGGTGTCCAGAAATGCTGATTCTGTTTTTGGTGTTCGCATAGAACCTGTTCGGGTTGTAACTGCGATCGCGCTACTCTGACTGCGGCGATCGTCTGAACGCCAAATCCTTCAACTTGCTGCAACTCATTTTCTGGCGCTTGCCATGCTGCGGCTAAAGTTCCAAAATGTTGTTGCAATCGCTGCAATAAAACTGGACCAATGCCGGTAATTTGCGACCAAGTAAGCCAGTAAGCACGTTCCGCTAGCAATCTTTGTTCCTCAAGGATAGAGACTGGAAATAAATTGGGGTTTTTACGAAGAAAGGCAGAAATCTTGTATGTTCTAGAAAATAACTTCTCCCATTGCTTTTATGGTTTAAAGCCCTGAAATACATTTACGAACGCAAAATATAGCAATCAAAGGGAAAGTTAGGACATTCTAAAAGCTCAGAAATCTTGCCCTGGCTAACTTTTAGCCCTAACCTCTGCTATGATATGTAAGTCTTGCGCCATGTATCTCAAAACACTGAGTCAACAGCGATCGTCCCCTAAATAGATTTAGGAGATTGCTTCCTGCCTTCTACCTTCTTAATAAAATTCCCAACTACTATCTTTTCGTAGCCTCTAGCTTCTTGTCTTTAATCGCTTGTTTTCTTCATACTGCATTTAGAAATCAAGCATAAAAATCGGCGATCGCTTCACAAATCTAGCAAAGCTCAGAGAAATTACTATATTGACTAGAGCTATTTGAGAGTTGGGCGTAAGTAAAGCAATTACGTTCAAGAGCCTGTGCTGCTTTTTTAAAACTGACGGCGCGAGAAAATCAGAATTGCGATCGCTAATAATAACCCTGTATACAACACCCCATAACCTGCATTCGCGATGAGTGTCAGTGGATTTGGTAAAACATCAGCGCCGTAAACGGCTAAATTTTTCAAATCTAAACGCGATAGATCGGGTAAAAATAGATATAACCCTTGAGTTATGCGCTGAATATTGACACTTTCGCTGAGACGACCTAACGTCACTAAATCTTGAGTAAAGTTACCCATCAAATAAACGCCAAAGCTCAAGAGTGTTGCGAGAACTGAACTTGTAAATACGCCAAAGGCGATCGCCACTGCCGTAATTAGTGACAACTGCAAAAATAAAAACAGCGCCGCCAGAACGATACTACCCAACGGATACGGAATACTGCCTAAGTGCAAAAATGCAAGATAAATTGCAGTCATCGCCGCAATCAACACGCCCAAAACTGCAGACAAGCCCAAGTGCTTACCTGCAATAAATTCGCCACGACTAATCGGTTTAGCAATTAAAACTAATACAGTTCGTTTCTCAATTTCTTTATTGATTAAGCCTGTACCAATAAAGATGGCAACGATTAAGCCGAGTATACTCATCGCGCCTAAACCAAGATCCAAGAAAATCTTATCTTCTGTTGTCGCAGCGAGTTGCGGTAATAACCAAATTGCCACCGCCAACATTAAGGCATATAAACCAACGATATAAAGAATGCGATCGCGTACCACTTCGCGAAATACATTTGTTGCTATCACCAAGATGCGACCGAAACTCATACGACTAAGTGTTAAGTATGATGAATTTTTATCTAAAAAAACGTTCTCTAACTGTTATACCCTCTAGCGATTCGCTTCTCACCACTCGCGCTTCATCTCTAGCAATCAACCAAGACGTCCGTTAAAATCTAAATCTGCATCAACATCGAAAACAGCAATGACAAGAAACGGCATTGGTATTCGCACAGCGCAACTACGTCCTCACAGGGTTGTAGGGCAAATTCACGTTTACGACGGTGCCGGAAAAGGTAAATCCCAAGCGGCTTTAGGCGTCGTTTTACGCTCGATTGGATTAGGTATTAATAGCCGTAGCGCTGCTCGTGTTTTACTGCTACGCTTTCTCAAAGGACCAGGACGCGCCTATGATGAAGATGGAGCTATCGAAGCTTTGCAACAGGGTTTTCCGCATTTAATTGACCAAGTACGTACAGGAAGAGCCGAGTTTTTTGGTCCTGATGAAATTATGCGGTTTGACCGTCAAGAAGCGCGACGCGGTTGGGATGTTGCCAAAGGCGCGATCGCTTCAGGTTTGTACTCTGTGGTTGTGTTAGATGAACTCAACCCAGTTCTTGACTTAGGATTACTCCCAGTCGATGAAGTTGTGCAAACACTCAAATCAAAACCTGAGGAAGTGGAAATCATTGCTACAGGTAGAGGCGCACCGCAACAACTTCTTGATATCGCCGATTTGCACTCGGAAATGAAACCGCATCACCACGCAACAGCCGCCGCTCAAGGAATTTCCGGAATTGAAATTTATACAGGCGCTGGGAAAGGAAAATCAACAAGTGCATTAGGTAAAGCATTGCAAGCAATCGGTAAAGGAATTAGTCAAGATAAATCCCACCGCGTTTTGATTATGCAATGGCTCAAAGGTGGAAGTGGCTATACCGAAGATGCCGCGATCGCCGCTTTACAACAATCCTACCCTGCATTAGTCGATCATCAACGTTGCGGGCGCGATGCCATTGTGTGGCGCGGTCAACAGCAAGAATTAGACTATGTAGAAGCTGAGCGCGGTTGGGAAATTGCCCGTACAGCGATCGCTTCGGGTTTGTATAAAACGATCATCCTCGACGAACTAAATCCTACAGTCGATCTAGAACTGTTACCTGTCGAGCCGATTGTTCAAGCGCTAGTGCGTAAACCCCGCGATACCGAAGTTATCATCACAGGTCGCTGTCACAATCCACCAGCTTATTTCGACTTAGCGAGTATCCACTCAGAAGTTTTTTGTCACAAGCACTACGCAAACCAAGGAGTCGAACTCAAACAAGGTGTCGATTTTTAGTAATATAAAATTCATCAAGGTGCAATCATGGAAAATACTCAAGTCCTCGATTTGGTAGCAGGTGGGTTAGCAGTCGTCATTCTTGTCGGCGGCTATTTAATGATGTTTACAGATATCTTGACAAAAAAGAAGTAATATGTTATGGCACAGGTAGCTTGCCTATCAGCGCGATGAACGATCGAAGTCAACGATCGCTTGTGCGATCGCTTCAAGAGTACCTGCGGGGAATTGCCGGAGGGCTACTATTCAGCTTACCTTTGCTTTACACGATGGAAGTTTGGTGGGCGGGATTTATAGCGCATCCTTTACGCCTACTGATTTACGTCCTAGCAACATTTAGTTTGTTACTTGGATACAATCGCTACGGCGGTTTGCGGCGTTCGGCAGGTCCTTTAGAAGTCGCGATTGATTCGGTCGAAGAGATGGGACTAGGATTAATCATTGCGGCGATATTTCTCTGGCTCTTAGGACGAATCACTGCGGATATGAGCCTCGATGAAATTGCTGGCAAAATTATTATTGAAGCGATGACAGTAGCGATCGGCGTTTCTGTTGGTACAGCACAGCTAGGCGGTGGCGAAGGCGAACAACAAACTGATAGTGGCATGAAGAGTAACTCGCCGCAAGACGACCCCGACCCGACACCGTTTCTGACAGAGAATAGCGGTGATTTTGGCGGACAATTAACGATCGCGTTGTGCGGTGCCGTGTTATTTGCTGCAAATGTCGCCCCTACTGAAGAAATTATTCAAATTGCAGTAGAAAGTAATTCCTGGAGACTCGTAGGCTTTGCACTTGCCTCTATGCTCCTAGGGGCAATGATTCTGTTTTACAGTAACTTTACTGGTACGCAGCAGTTCTCTAAAAAACGCAGCTTTGTCAATGTCATCTATGGCACAATTGTGACTTATGCGATCGCCTTAGTTGCTGCCGCAGCAATTTTGTGGTTTTTCGGGCGCTTTGATGGTATGTCACTCATTACGTGCCTAGCACAAACCGTTGTTTTAGGACTTGCCGCAACGCTTGGTGCTTCGGCAGGAAGACTATTACTGCAATGAAACAACTAGAAAAAAATTGGCTAGAGTGGATTGTTTTTGCGATTAGCCTTGTACTAGTCGTCGGAACATTAGGATATTTGATCTACGACGGGGCAAATACAGGTTCTTCGCCTCCTAGCTTTGCATTTCAACTGGGGCAACCGCAGCCCCAACAAAATTACTTCGTCGTACCAGTATCGGTAACGAATCAAGGTGACGAAACGGCTGAAGGCGTACTTGTCGAAGTAATCTTAGAAAACAATGGCACTGAACAAGAAACCGCAGAATTTGAGATTGCTTTTTTACCGCGACAATCTACCCGTGAAGGCTGGGTAACATTTAAAACCGATCCGCGTACTGTAGAACAAATATCAGCACGCGTTATGGGTTTTGAAAAACCTTAGTAGGGATGCAATAGAAGTAGCGATCTGCTATGTTGTTGTAGCGTTCAACTCGGAACCTTATTTTTTACTTTCCAGTCAGGAGAAATAACAGTGTTGATACTAATTCGCTACTAGAGTGCATCAAATCATACATAGAAATGATAGCAACTCTGACGGACGCGAAATGGTGATTTCGTTCTTAAAGGAGAACGTTTGATATGAATCGTGTTTATTCTTGGCAGTCTAGCACAGCTGGCTTTATGGCGCTTGCCGTTGCCGCAAGTACGATCGCCCCGCTGATGGCATCGACTCCTGCAGCGGCGCAACTCTTTCCTCGGCAACCTTATCCTTCTAGAACCTACCCCTCAACAAATTATCCATCTTCTACACAAGTTACAATTCCCGCAGGTACTTCGATTCCAGCGCGATACGACGAAGCGGAACGTATCATTGTTAGCCCTAATGAAACGATGGCTTTAACGCTCGTGGTGGCAACGAATATTATCAATCGTAGTGGTACTGTATTGATACCAGCAGGAAGTCAAATTGTCGGTCAAATTCAACCAGTTTATGGTGGTTTGCAGTTTGTATCGCGAGAACTTGTGATGCCAAATAATCGACGACAAAGTATCAATGCTAGTTCAAGAGTATTCAACCAAACGCAGGAAATTACGCGCGGCTCGAACACAGGTTCAATTTTGAGAGGTGCAGCTATTGGTGCTGCTGCTGCCGCCGCTATTGCAGCAATTACAGGCGATCGCGCGATTGCTACCGAAGAAGTTCTCGGTGGTGCAGGCTTAGGCGCATTAGGCGGAGTTTTACTCGGTCGTAGACGTGCAGAGGTTGTTGTCATCGATCCTGTACGAGATCTTAATCTGACACTTAACTCCAATTTACCGCTATCTACTTACTAAACACCGCAGTCAACCTCTTGATTCCGCATACACTATAAAGCGAGTAGCTATGAGAGAATACTGCGGCAGAGGTACTGATGTCACAAGTAGACGAAATACTCGCGTTTTGGTTTGGGCAACCAAATACAGCAGATTATGGGAAGCAGCGTGCGTTTTGGTTTACGAAAAGTCCTGAGTTTGACCGCAAAGTGCGCGATCGCTTCTTGAGCGACTACAAACAAGCTGCGGCGCATCAATTAGACTCTTGGAAAGAAGCACCCCATAGCTGCTTAGCACTGATTTTGCTATTAGATCAAATGCCACGCAATATCTTTCGCGGCACTCCTCAAGCCTTTGCGACAGACGCCGCGGCGCTTGCTGCTGCACAGCACGCAGTTGCACGAGGTTTTGACCGCGAACTTTTAAACGTACAGCGTTGGTTTATCTATTTGCCGTTCGAACACAGCGAAAATATAGAGCATCAGCGTCGGTGTGTTGAATTGTTCGCATCGTTGCAAGACGATCCTGAAAGTGCTTCTGCAATCGATTATGCTCAGCGCCATCTAGCAGTTATCGAACGCTTTGGACGCTTTCCGCATCGCAACGAAATTCTTGGTCGCGAATCTACTCCCGAAGAGCTAGAATTTCTCAAACAACCAGGTTCTTCATTTTAATGAGCTGATGATTTTAATGAAGGCGTTCCCAGACCCCAGACCTCTTCTACTGCGGAATAACTTGAATTTGCGCTGGTTGTGAGGGTAGCTCTTGTAAAGCAGCTTGAATTCGCGGTGAAGCGAGTAACTTGCGGGTATCTGCAATTAAGCGATCGCCCCACAATTGTTCGCGTAAAAATTCTACATTACCGTAGCGTTGGTCGATGCGTAATGCAGCTTCGCCCATGGCGATCGCGCGTTGCTGTTCGCCCTTAGTATAAAGCGCAACTGCCATTGCGAGTTGTGGTTCTGCCGCTTGTTTGTCGATATTTATTGCTGCTTGCCAATACTTGAGCGCTGAATCGATATCGCCCTGTTCGTATTTTATCAAACCAATATTGTTGATTGCAGGCCAGAATTTTTTATCCGCTGCGGTTGCTTTATTATACTGCTCAATCGCTTGTGGAAATTGTCCGAGCTTATAGTAGGCGTTACCAAGATCGAATAATCCTTCAGGATCGTTGGGTTTTAACTTTAAACCAGCTTGCAGAGTATCAACCGCAGCTTGATAGTTTCCTTGCTGAAAGTGTGCCGATCCCATAGCAAACATAATTGATGCATTTTTCGGGTCGAGTCCTCTTGCTTGGTCTAAGGCGGCGATCGCTTCATTGTATCGATTTGTTTGCAGATACAAACCACCCAGCAAGAACCACGATTGATAGCTTCTTGGCGCTAATTGCGTTGCTAGTCGCGCTCTTGGCAAAGCTTGTTCGTATTGTTGAAATTGTGCGAGTTGGGCTGCTTCTTGTGCCAATCTTAATCCTTGTTGTTCCAAAGCAGCTGAATTGAGTTGAGGTGCGCGGGGTATGAGTGCCTGTCCCAAGGCGGGTTGAGCTACACCCACTAAGCTACAGACAATCAAGAATTTTATCCAAAGTTTATGATTCGGCACAGTCTAGCCTCACACAATCAATATACAGAATCTTCAGCTAGCTTAAACTATTCGCAGGTAAATATGTAGGGGGTCAGGGCACTCATCACTCACCCCTTACTCTTATTTAACTTCATCTTTTGTCATGAAAATCTCTATTTGTCTTTTACAGCTTAGATTAACATAACGTGTAAAGTGCGGTATTAAGAGGACAATTACAGTGGTTAAGGGAGTAGAAACGCACATTAGGCAAAAGATTCAGCCTGTCGCCGCCCAAGCAAAAAGGCAAGCAATCGGTGCTAAACAGCATCTTTTACTTGTGTTGTGGGCAATGCGTCGACGAAATCCCCTATTATTTTGGGGTGGTATTGTTTCTATGTCTATGGTATTTGGGGCGAGTGTAGCACTATTTACCCCAATGTGGTCAAATAGCAATACATTCCAAAATAACCAATTTACTGGACAAGGTTTTATCAAGCGGCGATCGCCTGTAGATTTTTGGGCTGACGCTTCGCAATATCAAATATCGCGTCCGGTCAATATTTTGATCTTGGGAATCGATCCTCCCCTCAATACAAAGAATAATGCGTCGGGAGTTTTTGCCGGTTCGAGCGATACAATGCTGCTGGTGCGGTTAGACCCGACAAATCACTCGCTGAAAGTGCTGTCTATCCCTAAAGATAGTCAAGTTGTTATTCCAGAAATCGGTCTAGAAAAAATATCGCTGGCTAATATGAAAGGTGGTCCAGCTTTAACCGCAAGAGTCGTTAGCCGCACTTTAAATAATGTACCGATTGACCGCTACGTTCGGATCACTACCAATGCTTTACAAGAATTAATTGATTCTTTGGGTGGGGTAGAAGTTTTTGTTCCGCAACAAATGTCTTATACGGATACGACTCAAAAACTAGAGATTAACTTAGCCGCAGGATGGCAAACTTTGGATGGCGATCAAGCACAAAAATTTGCCCGATTTCGGAATTCAAAAGTTGGCGATTTAGATCGGGTGCAGCGACAGCAGATGTTGCTCAAAGCGATTCGCGATCGCCTTACTAGCCCTACAGTTTTACCGATATTACCTCAACTCGCCCGTAAGATCCAAAGTTACGTCGATACTAACTTAAGCCTAATCGAGACGCTAGCGCTGATTAACTTTGGCATTAGAGTTGAGCCACAAAATCTTCAGATGGTGCTCGTTCCTGGTAGTCTTAGCCGGTTAAGTTTAGATCCGAGTAGCTACTGGCTGGATGGCATTGGTATTAACCGCGTGATGAGCGAGTATTTTGATGTCCAGCCGCTTGGTGGAATGCAAGTATCCCGTAGGCGATCGCTGACTTCGCTAAAAATTGCAGTTCAAAATGCAACTGGCGATCCGAGTGCGAGCGATCGCGTGACTCAATACTTGCGATCGCGTGGTTTTGCCAGAGTTTACACTGTTTCTGATTGGCTCGATTCGCAGCGTCAAACTGAAATTATTGCGCAGCAGGGTAACTTAACAGCAGCAACCGATCTCCAACAAATTTTAGGGGTAGGAGTTGTGGAACCAACAGCTACAGGCGATCTTGATTCGCACTTAACAATTCGTATCGGTCAGGACTGGTTGCAACAACTATGAACGACTGAGTGTTGTTATCATTAAGTTTTTAAGGTGATACTTCTCAATTAATTCAGGATTGAGTAGTTATACCATTTCTCTAAATAAGAACTACAATTAACTTCTCCTCTACCCCTCTGCGTCCTCTGCTCCTCTGCGGTCTATTTGTAGCAACTTTAAAGCGAAACGGTATTACTCTGACGTGACTTTAGTTAGATAATCGCTGTTTGAATTACTAAGGTTTCTTTGGATTAAATCCAAGCAACTGCTTCTTCCCAACCTAAACCTTTGCGGGCGATCGCTGGTTCACTTTCTGTAAAATCTAAGATCGTAGAAACTTGGTATCCCAGTTCCGAACCATCATCGACAATAACATCGACTAATTTATCTAGACGGTCAAATAACTCAACTTTAGAAATATTTGCTTCGTCTTGTGAAGATGAGCGTCCGTTTTCATCTTGAGGTAAGTGCGCAGAAGTAGAAATAATCGGATTTCCCAGAGCATCCAATAACGCTTGCGATACTGCATGATCTGGCACGCGGATTCCAGTCGTTTTCCGTTTGGGATGCTGTACCAATCGCGGAACTAACTTGGTTGCTGGTAGTAGAAAAGTATAAGGTCCAGGAATTAAGTGTCGCATAATGCGATAAGCTGTGTCGCTGACTCTGGCATAAGTTGCGACGTTAGACAGCGACGGACATAAAAATGTGAGTGGTTTGTCATTTGATAGTTGTTTAATTTGTCGCACGCGTTGGACTGCTGACTTTGAATTTAAATCGCAGCCGATCGCATAAACTGTATCTGTAGGGTAAAGCATTACAGCGCCATCACGCAGAGCGCTAATAATTTGCTCTATTGTACGCAGTTGCGGAGTATCAGGATGAATTGTGTAAGTTTTAGCCATGACGCTCCTGAAATATGGATATTAGCTAGCCGTTGATTTCTTCTGAGCAGGTATCACCTATTACTTATTACCTATGACAAAACTAGCGTATTTAGAGTGTCCTACTGGTATTGCGGGAGATATGTGTTTAGGAGCACTCGTTGATGTTGGCGTTCCCTTAGAGTACTTAATAGAACAACTCCAGAAATTAGGTATCGCCCAAGAGTATGAATTACGCACTGAAGCAGTGCATCGCAATGGGCAACTAGCAACTAAAGTTCATGTGGATTTGCGTGAAGAACATCATCACAACCAACACGCCCACCATCACGGACGACATCTTCCAGAGATTGAGCAGCTAATTACTCAAGCCCAACTACCATTACAGGCACAAAAGTGGAGTTTGGCAGTATTTCGCCAACTAGCAATCGCCGAAGGCGCAGTACATGGAATTGCACCAGAAAAAGTACATTTTCATGAAGTTGGTGCGGTCGATGCGATTGTTGATATCGTTGGTACTTGCCTAGGGCTAGATTGGTTGGGAATTGATAAATTGTACTGTTCGGCACTGCCTACAGGAGGTGGGACAGTTAAAGCCGCCCATGGACGATTACCGGTACCTGTACCCGCAGTGTTGAAGTTATGGCAAATGCGCAATTGTCCGGTTTATAGTAACGGCATCGATCGCGAACTAGTTACGCCAACCGGAGCAGCGATCGCCACAACGCTTGCAACTGATTTTGGTGCGCCACCGACAATGACGCTACAAAAGATTGGTTTAGGAGCAGGATCGATTGATTTGCCAATGCCAAATATTCTAAGGCTGTGGTTGGGTGAGGAAAGAGGTCAGGAAGTTAGCAGTAGACATACAAATCTTTGTACAGAGACGATTGCGGTGTTAGAAACGCAAATTGATGACCTTAATCCGCAAGCGATCGGCTATGTTTTTGAGGCTTTATTTGCTGCTGGCGCGGTAGATGTATTCACGCAGCCCATCGGCATGAAAAAATCGCGTCCTGGAATTTTGCTGAGTGTTATCTGTCCTTGCGAACGTATCAGTGATTGCGAAGCTGTTCTATTTCAAGAGACAACCACTTTAGGAATTCGTCACGCGCTGCAACAACGTACAATTTTGCCCCGCGAAATCCAACAGGTAAAGACAAAATACGGCGCAGTGCAAGTTAAGATTGCCCGAATCGGGGAAAAGGTCGTTAATGTTCAACCAGAATACGAAGACTGCGCGCGACTTGCCAAAGAACATCAAATTGCATGGCGTGAAATTCACCGACAAGCACTACACAATTGGTATAGCAATCGAGGGGAAAGTTAGAACATGCTAGAAAATTAGAAGCGCGATCGCGTACAGCTTGCATTTATTAAGCAAACCTTGGTACGTGTCGCAACTATCCGTGAAGACACCTTTACACAGAGGTTTTTGCGCTGATGTCGCTTGTAAATCTGACCTTTGCCAAATCTTGGTGGTCAGCCTTCCGATTGCCAATAACAAAAAAGTCAGGCGCTTGGTGTAAATCGAAGCCAAACTTCCTGACTAAGCAAAGCGATATAAGGGTTGAAGAGCTCAGCTGAACTGCGCCGATCCTCTCATTTATGACCTTTCCTACTCTACGGCTTCGCCAACTTTATCGCCTGCTTTGTAAAGCGATCGCTGAGTTGCTTTTCCAGCTTGATAAGCTTTATCCTGAACGTAGTCGGAAGTATCATCAGCAGCCCGTTGTGCTTTGTTAGCTACGTCTTGACCTGCGGCTTTTACATTTGCAGCTGCGCGGTTAGCGCTCCGATTTACGTCTTTGGCGGCTTCTTTTGCACTTTCCGTAGCGTTATCAGCAGCCCGTCTTGCATCACGAGTTATGTCATCGGTTGCATCAAGCGTATTCTCCTTAATATTTTCTGTACCCCGCTTGGTTGCTTTACCCAGTTCTGCAGCTGTGCCTTGCGCTTTTTCTTGAGCAGCTTCGGTGCTACGCTGTACATTCTTACCAAAGTCTTCTAAGTTCTCGCCTTTTTTATCGAGAATACGTTTGGTATTTTCGCCAAGGTCACCTGTCTGGTCAATGACATTCCGTTCGGCGTTCTCTTTCAACGCAGCTGCGCGGTCTGCTGCGGCTTTTTCTAAATTTCTGGCTCTAGGATCGACATCACTAAACTCATTCATCGACCCACCCCGAAAAGAGTTTGTCACGGCTTCATCTGGGACTTCTGGTCGAGGATTATTGCTATTTCTTAGCTGAGTTGTAGGCTCAGACTGCATCCCTGACGGAACATCCTGTCTATCTCCCGACAAACCTGGTGTTGTGCGTGCCTGTACTGCGTTACAAGCTGTGCTAACAAATAGCACAATTCCTGCTAGCAGTGCCATTAATACTTTACTCAGTCGAATGTTTTTAATTGCAGTCATGATTTTGTTCATACAGATACTCCATGCAGTTTTATTTGAGTCAGCAGCTAACTCAATGGCTTGATTGTTTTTCGTTCGTCAGTTAGTCGTCGATTACTTACTTCTGAGCGCAGGATTACTTGTTGCTTCTGGTCTTTTGCTTGCTTCGTCTGCTTTCTCGCCAACAAACTCCGAAGCCTCGCCAAACGCTTCTTGTACCTTTTCTAACCGCTTCTCTACTCGCTGTCCTAAGTCGGCGTCGCGCTGAATGAGTCCACCAGCAGTAGGTTTCTTGAAGTCTTCAGCTGTTTTTACTGGAAGTTGTGCTTCTTTTTCGATTCTACCTTCTGGGGTTTCTGCACCAGGATAAAGAATTTCAGAGTCGTTAGCCGCGATGAGTTGCGAATCTAAAGGTAAGCTAGCTTGATTTCGTCCTGTTTTAACAGGTGTGTTGTTGACTTTAGGATCTGCAGACATATTATAGTTTGTGTAGGCGTCTCCACCTCCCTTGTAGGGATTATTAGCACCGCCCGCTTGAACCGCCGGATTATCTGGGTTTGCGCCTCTAACATCACCAGGGTTGCACGCTGTACTAAAAATAAGCAAGATTCCTGCTAGGAAAACTGTAAGAATTTGGCGTATTCTTAGTTGTTTCATAGTACCTACTAACTTATTCACAAAGTCCTCCTTTCATCTTGAAGCAACCCATAGCTTAGGGTTAACATTTTTTTAATGGTCGCGTCGGGTTTTCATAACCATTTTTGAATACCCATTACGCTGTAATCAACACACTAGATATACAGCAAAATGGTTCAGCTTTATGAGATTCGATAGTTAATTTTAACCACTGATTGATGATGGTAAAAAACAACCAACGCCTGCTGCCTCTAGCAAAGGTCACATTATTAATGAAGTAAAATGCCGCTGTTATCTAACTGTAGAGAGATTTGTCTTACTCTACATTTCTCTGTGTTAAGAGTTGTTGAGCAAAAGCAACATTACTTGTATGATTTGAAGCAGCACTAGCTGTAGGCAAACAATTATTCGATTAGGATTGCAAAAACAGATAGAAATTGACTGCTATAAAAAGAATTTCAGTTGTAGTAGGAGGTAACAAATTTTTAGGTCATTCAAGCAGTGTTGGAGCTACTTAAAACCATACAGCCGATGGTTCATCGTTGGATTAACACTATTCTTTTTACTGCAAGCTTTAATCCGTCATTGGCAAGAAGTTACTGCAATCCAAATCGACTCTAGAGGATGGATAACCTTAGCAGGTGCTTTGTGCGTCACTTTTCTGGCACATCTTTGGTCAGGATGGGTATGGACTTGGATCTTAGAAGACCTCAATCAGCAAGTCAACCAATATCAATTTGTTCGAGTTTATTTAAAAACTAATATTGCTAAGTATTTACCTGGTAACGTTTGGCATTATTATGGTCGGATTACAGCTGCAAAAGATGCAGGTGTTACTACTAGCATAGCAACTTTAAGTGTATTACTAGAGCCACTTTTGATGGCAGCGGCTGCTTTAATAATCGCTTTACTGGGTATTTCTTTTGGAGTCAAAAATCACGGTTTTTTATTAATATTGTTATCGCTTTTGAGTTTAACAGTTATTCTCTTCGGAATCCATCCCTGGTTTTTAAGTAAAGCAATTCGCCTGGTAGGAAAATTAAAATTAAAGAAGAGTTCCACACCTCAAATAAATTCTAATAGCTATATAGCGATACATTATCCTCTAAATCCGCTACTCGGAGAAATGGGCTTTGTTTTGCTACGTGGTAGTGGATTTTTGCTAACTCTACTAGCACTCAATTCGTTGCAGTTGGCACAAATACCTTTGTTTTTAGGCGCTTTTAGCTTAGCATGGCTACTCGGTTTGATTGTTCCGGGAGCACCTGGAGGATTGGGAGTATTTGAAGCTACAGCGATCGCACTTTTACAACATCGCTTGTCTCCTGGTATTGTGATTGGAGCGATCGCTTTTTATCGATTAGTGAGTCTTCTAGCTGAAACTGCTGCTGCTGCGCTGGCTTGGTTGGACGAGCGTCGCCGAGATTTTAATTAAGTTTCACCGGCACATTGTCTATATAGATTGCACACATCACGTTAAAGATATCAAGAAAAGTAGTCATTTTACTTCGTTCGGATTCAGAAGAATTTTCATAATACCTAATTAATTCGGCAATACAAGTTTCGAGATGAATGCGGCAACCTTTACAGATTAATAAAATTTTAATTAAGATCATCACCAACGTTAATGGCGTTCCTTGCGAAATTAAAGTAATAAATATGGGAGATGGCTCGCGACGATCTTCGGTTGTTAGATAGTCAACAACTTTATTACAAGTTCTTAAAATTAACGCATCAGTGAGTTCTTTGTTATCAGAATCAGTATTGCATGCTGCTAGTTTTTTTGAAAGATTGATATTTGGTGTATTGCCTACTTCACTACTATGACTTGAATGAAGTAAAAATTTCTCTAATCTTTCTTTAAATTGACGGTAGTTAATATTTTTTGTTTGCTTGATGAAAACATTGGCTGTGCTGGCATAGCTAGCCGGATCGCGCTTAGCAACGATTAACTTAATTAAGCGTAAGACTTCATCAGGTAAATTTGTAGGATTTTTGTGTTTTTCAGGTTTAGGGGATTGTGCAGAAGCCATATACATCGCTAAATCAAACTTGAATTGGTATTTCAGTTTGTTCGCTTCATATCTGGCAGCTTCGCGTTGTTCGATTGATTTTCTTGTATCATTCGATTGAGCTACTAATACATGAGACTTATAACTATTATTCCAACTAGTTTTTCCTTGTTGACATTTTTCGGCAAATGCTTTAACTTCTGCGTAACTCGCACTACTTACAAAATTTTTTACCCAAACTCTGATAGTATTTTGCGCAGGCACTGTAGAATGATGGCTATCAGGAATATTCTCAAGGATAGCGATTAATTGTTGAATATATTGGATTCTTTTTGTAATTTTCCAATTATTAAGTAAAATGTAACAGCAGCGTTTGATTGTATTATGAAATTCATTTTCATTGTTGCTAGCAATTACTTCTTGTATTGCTTGAAGATGAGCTGCGTTAGTTGTTTGTGGAAGACAAATAAATAAATCGATGAACTGCTGTAAAACTACCTCTGCTGGCAGATTTTTAACATTCTCTAGCAAAAAGCTATAAATAGTCTCTTGGGATTGCGCAAGACTGCGGGGCGGTTGCTCTGACTGGTTAACCGTATGAGTAGATTTATAGCCTGCTGGGTGTGAAGAATTCAACATACAGTTTTTAGAGGTAAGAAACCTCCTGAAGTAAAGGAGGTCGTATATTTACGAGTATTAGAAATAGCACGACAAGGAAGAGAAACTTTGATGCATATTCTCTATAAAACTTCATTGAAAATATGGCACACATACATGAATAGTTCATCAGTAAATTTAACGATCTAAAGCTTGAACTAATTTCTTCATAGTTAGTTGCAGTATCTCCAAAATATCCATGCTTTCATAACATGAATATTCTCTGGTGCCATATTAATTAAGCAGCGATTTTCATGTGGTGACAACATCGAATTAGAGACAAAATTGCGGAGCGTTTATATCGTGTTAGCGTTCCGGTTATTTAAACATTGTCTCTAGTTCGGCGAAGAATATCGCGATTTTTAATGGGGGCGGAGGGACTTGAACCCTCACGACCTTTTACGGTCAACGGATTTTCATTCTCTTGCAGCTTTCGCTACTGCCTTACTAGGCTTTGAGAATTGGACTCTCTCTTTACCCTCGGCTAGACGTTAGGGTAGCTCCCGTCGAGTCTCTGCACCTTCCGAAAAATAGTGACTAGTAGTTAGTTGGTAGTGACTAGAAATGGTAAGAATTCTAGATTCACCTTTACATTACCTATTTTTCGGCTTGGCTCAGGATTGCCGTGTCTGGATGTCAGATTTAGGTTTCCCTGAGTTTGAGAGCGGTCACTTGACAAGTTTCTTTGCCAAGGCTCAATTACTTAAGTCCGTAGCGTCTACCATTCCGCCACGCCCCCTCTTAAGGTTTAGGTCGTTGTGTCAACAACTGCCCTGTTTGTCTATTGCACCATTAAATTGCAATCTATGCAACAACTTTAGCAAAAAAAATTGGCGATCGCCTGTAAGGAGAGGTCGGAGGTCAGAGCTCAGGAAATAATATTAATCTCTGATTCCTGATGCTGGATTCCTGTTTTACTCGCAGCAGCTAGGTAGAATAGCGGTAGAATAGCTAAAAACAAACGATTTACGCGGGGTCAATGGATAGCTTACTAGTGTTTCTCAACCAAAACCAACCGATCGCGATCGCGCTGCTGTATCTAGGATTGGCGGGAGCGTATCTGCTTGTTGTTCCTTTAGCGATCATGCTGTACCTAAAACTGCGTTGGTATAACGCTACATCGTTTGAGCGAGGCTTTATGTACTTCCTCGTGTTCTTTTTCTTTCCAGGGTTATTACTCCTCGCACCATTTATGAATTTTCGCCCCCAGCGTCGGCAAATTCCTAGTTAAACCATGAGTAGATTTACGGTTATTGGAATTGGGCTAGGCGTGTTTGCTGCAGGTGGTATTGTCTATGTCATCCTGCAGGTGGTGGGTTTAGATAGCCTCTCAGCAGGCGTGTGGAGCCAAGCATTGTTGGTTGGTGGCTTAGTAGGATGGTTGGTAACCTATCTTACAAGAGTTATGCGAAAAGACATGACGTATCATCAACAACGGCAAAATTATGAAGAAGCATTTTTGCAAAAAAGGTTAGAAGAACTCACGCCCGAAGAATTAGCAAAATTACAAGCAGAAATCGAACAAGAAAATCAATCCCGCGATTCCTCCTCGAAGGTGTAAAGTGTTGGATGTTGTCTTTGGTCGCCGACACTACCGTTGAAAAATGAACTCAATTTCTGATTGCTTCAAACGCTTGCGATCGCGCGGGGCTTGTGCGTTAATTCCCTTTATAACTGCTGGCGATCCAGACTTGGATACAACCGCTGAAGCTTTGCGGGTTTTAGATGCTGCGGGTGCAGATATGATTGAACTCGGAGTCCCGTACTCCGACCCGCTAGCAGATGGACCTGTGATTCAAGCCGCAGCAAGTCGGGCGCTGCAAAAAGGAACGCGCCTCGAACAGGTTTTGGAAATCGTGCGCGAGGTAAGTCCTACACTGCGATCGCCCATAATTCTATTTACGTATTACAACCCGATATTAAATCGAGGGATCGAGACATTTTTACAACAAATCGCAGACGCTGGTGTTGCTGGTTTAGTTGTCCCTGATTTGCCGCTAGAAGAAGCCGAAGGGCTGCTAAAACCTGCTCAAGAGGTGGGGATTGAGGTGATATTATTAGTGGCTCCCACGAGTTCCCCAGAACGCATCGCGGCGATCGCCCGTGCTTCGCAAGGATTTATTTATTTGGTTAGTGTCACTGGTGTCACCGGAATGCGATCGCAAATGGAAGCGCGAGTTCCTGAATTACTGCAACAAATCCGCAGCTACACCGATAAACCGATTGGAGTTGGATTTGGAATTTCTGCACCCGAACAAGCGCGACAAGTACGCAACGCAGGCGCAGATGCTGTAATAGTCGGAAGTGCGATTGTCAAACGCTTAGCCGATGGAAACCCGCAATTGGGCTTGCAAGCAATCAAAGAGTTTTGCCAAACTTTAAAAGCAGCAATTAACGATTAACATTACTCATATCCGCATAGCGATCGCCTGATCTCATCGGCGTTTTGTTCTAAGAATGGGGACGATATCATTTCCTTGGGCGAAACGTAAATTCATCCTACTGAGTTTTGCAGTAAAGCACAAGTTTGACGGACGTATCAGGTCTACTATTGACGCCGCGAAAACTACTATCTTTTTTGCACACAATTCCAAACTTGGTTACGAGGTAACTTCTGCATGGCTATCGCTTCGGCTTCATCACCCGTACTGTAGAATTCTGACATTCTTATACAACTGAGTTTCATTTCAGACACAGTAAGTCCTTGGGTTCCCAGATTTCGAGTTTTCAATTGTGTTGTATTTCCTATAAAATTACCGTCGAATAATACGATGCATATCGAGTGATGGTGGGGCAATTTCTGTTTGGCTAATCATGTTGTGAACTTGCCCGCGATGATGCGTTTGGTGGTTAAAGAAGTGCGCTACGAGTAAATCTACAGGATCGTTGCAGACACGTCCAGAATTATTGGTATATTGAATTGTGCTGCTCAAAAAATCCTCCGTTAAACTTGCAGCAAAGTTTTCAATTTGCCGATCTTCGGTTTGACGGACTTGCCATAATTCTTCAAAGTCTTTGTAGAGAATTGCATCGAGATTCGTTGATGGGATGGATTTACCCTCAAACCGCCCTAGCCAAATGCGATCGCCTATCATGATATGATTGAGCGTTCCATGAATACTTTTAAAAAATGCTGGGCGAATCTGTTTGCGTTCTCTATCGCTTAATTGAGCGCAAGCTTCGTATAGTTTATGATTTGCTAATGTGTTGTATTTTGCTAATAGTTGGAAATGCTGGGCGAGCATAGATTCTCCTGACGAACCTTATCCACCTTCGCGGACTTAAGACTAATTAAAACTCTTATTAAGAGGGCGTACAGGTACTTGGTTTGATTCAGATCTTCACCATTTTCATCTGTTACCCGATTGCTCGCCCTCCACCTGTGTGCGGGCTAACAGCCAAAGTCTGATAAATCAGACTAAATCAGTTTTTCAGTCGACTTTAAGTGGGCTTGAGCTATCAACTTGGGAATTGGTTCCTTGGCGGGCTGTATGGCTAACCGAGAAGACTGCAAGATTTCAGTTCGAAATAAAAATTAAAGCTGAGTTGAGTCACCTACGATGGAAGAACTGCTAACTCTCAAAGAAATGCTGCTTAAGGATGACATTCCTGCGACGTTAGCGATTGTTGAAGAACTAGAAGACATGGATCGTAATGACATTATTAAAACACTTCAAAGTTACGCAGTCATTTTGTTTTTACACCTTATCAAACAGCAAGTAGAGGCGTTATGAACTGGAAGAATTAGAGCAACGAGCAAATAAAGTAAAAATTATCCATTACGCGCTAGATTTAATTGCAGCGTCGGATGGTTAGATATTTTGTTGATTTGTTATCTAGTCTTTGCTAAAAACTTCAACATTGCGCTAGCTACCGCATCTGGCGCATCAATTAAGAAATCATGACCCCCACGTTCAAGAATCACAAGTTCAGCATTGGGAATACCTTGCGCAAGTTGTTCGGAAAACTTGATTGGTGTAAGAATATCTTGCTGACTTACTAAAACTAGCGTAGGGCAACTAATTCGCGGTAAACGGTCTAAGGTGTCGCTATTTATAATCGCTCGACTTTGATAATACAACCCTTGTGGAGTTGGTGGGAAAGGATACTCCAGTTGGAACTTTAATGCTTCTTCGATAGCGCCAGGAGTTGAATAAAAATCTTCACTTACTGCCCAAGGTAACACTACATAAAAATAAGCTTCGGGATCTAAAATACGTGGCAGATCGCCAAGCGTTTCAATAATGCTACACAAGCGGCGATCGCATGACGCAAAAGTTGCGAGTAGCATCAGGCTATTTACCTTTTCTGGATGTGCTAAGACTAATTCTTGGGCTATTTGACCTCCCATTGAATGACCAGCTACATGGACTTTACTCACGCCGATGTGTTCCAGTAGTACTGCCGCGTCCTCTGCCATTTGTTTGATACTATAAGGACTATCTGGCGCAGAACTTTGTCCAATACCGCGATTATCTATGCGAATAACTTGATATTGCGCGACGAGGGATGGAATTAACAAGTCCCAGTGGGCAGAGTCGCAGGCGAAACCAGGAATTAATAATAGCGGTTCGCCTGTTCCTTGAATGTCATAGAATAATTCAATGCCGTTAGCCTGAAGTTTTGGCATAAGTTAAGTAGGTGAGAAGCAACCTAATTTAAAGGCTGGTGATTATTAGCCATTAAATTTTATTCGGCTATCTGCTTTGCAATGACCAATTACCCATTACCTGACATAAAAAGATGGATTTCTAATTATGCCTACCTCACTGACTTAGCTTTTTTGCTGAATTGTGTTTGCTGATTGATTAAATAACAAATTCCTTGACTTTTCAATGTCAAGTGCTTGGTCTTTAAATGCTTCAGCTTTCTCGTAAGCACGAATTGTCGCAGGACGTGCTTTAATCGCTTCAAACCAGCGCTGCAAGTGAGGAAAATTCTCTAGCTTTTGTCCTTGACGTTCATAGGGTACAATCCAGGGATACGCGGCAATATCAGCAATTGAGTAGTTATTACCTGCCAGAAAAGTGCGATCGCTTAATCTTTTATTCATTACCGCATACAACCGCCCTGTTTCATTAACGTAACGATCTATTGCATAAGGAATCTTTTCAGGGGCATACTGACTAAAGTGATGATTTTGTCCTGCCATAGGTCCTAAACCGCCCATTTGCCAGAATAACCATTGCAGCGTTTCGACGCGTTGGCGGATATCGCTGGAAATTAGTTTTCCCGTTTTTTCGGCTAAATACAGTAAAATCGCTCCTGATTCAAACACTGAGATAGGTTCGCCGCCATCTGCTGGGGCGCGGTCAACAATTGCCGGAATGCGATTATTTGGGGCAATTTTAAGAAAATCGGGCTTAAACTGATCTCCTGTACCAATGTTTATAGGAACGATCGTGTAAGGAAGTTCAACTTCCTCTAAAAACATAGTAATTTTGTGACCGTTGGGTGTTGTCCAGTAATAAAGGTCAATCATTACGATCTCCTAGTTATATTTGTGTGGATACTGATGCCATCTGTAATCGGTCAAACTAAAGTTATCAAAAGCGAATGCAGATTTTACCGAAGTGCGAACCACTTTCCATGTATTTGAGTGCTTCTGGGACTTCGTGGAAAGGATACACGCGATCGACTACAGGGCGTAATTTGTGCAATGCGATCGCCGAATTCATCGCCGCAAACATCTCGCGCGAACCGACATAAATTCCTTGTACGCGGACGTTTTTCATCAAAATTGCTGCGGTAGCAACTTCGCCTTTACCGCCACTTAAAACCCCAATTAAACTAATTTGTCCGCCGTGACGTACTGCACGTAGCGATTCGGATAATGTACCTGCACCGCCGACTTCCACGACGTAATCAACACCCTTACCATCGGTGAGTTCGCGCACTCGATTACCCCATTCAGGGATTTGTTGATAATTAATTGTCTCTGCTGCGCCCATTTTCCGAACCCGTTCTAGTTTCTCATCGCTACTTGATGTGGCGATTACTCTTGCACCTGCAATTTTGGAAAACTGCAACGCAAATATCGAAACTCCGCCAGTTCCTTGCACCAATACAGTATCGCCTGCTTTTAAATTACCCGCGTGAAATAGCGCATTCCATGCGGTGACAGCCGCACAAGGTAACGTTGCAGCTTCTTCATCAGTGAGATGTTCGGGTACGCGCACAACACCATCTTCATGCAGCACTGCATACTCTGCTAAAATGCCGTCAATTGCACCGCCTAAAGCCGATTGGGTAATTTCTGGTGTCAGTTCGCCACCTATCCACTTTTGAAAGAAAATTCCCGCAACGCGATCGCCGACTTTCACGCGCGTGACGCCTTCGCCTACAGCCACAACTGCGCCTACACCATCAGAAAAAGGAATTCTCGGTAAAGGTAATTTGGGATCGTATAAACCTTTAACTACCAGTAAATCGCGGTAATTTAAGGAAGCCGCACGCATTTTCACAAGTACCTGTCCGTAACTCAGTTGCGGGTCGGGGCGTTCGGTTAAGGTTAGCGCATCGATGCCAAATTGTTGAATTTCGTATACCTTCATCGTACTTTACCTACCTTTAACCTTGACGTTAACGTCAATATAGATTGAAAAAAATTACTGGCTATTGATTTGCTCAATACATTTTTGAATTTTAGTAATATTGAAAAGCAACTCTGAACGAAACTGCGCGAGTGCGCTTATTTTGTCGTCGGTTTCTTGGAGGTGTGCTTGGAGAATTGTCAATACCTTTTGCTTAGCTTTGAGTTCGGTTGGATCTTCAAAGTACAAGTCGATGACGCTAGCAATTTCTTCGAGAGTTAGTCCGAGTGCTTTGAGGCAATCAATTTTTTGTAGTCGCAGTAACTCAGCTTCCGTATAGTAGCGAAAGCCACTTCCCTCCCGTTCACTTGGGTGTAATAGTCCTAGGTTTTCGTAATAGCGAATCGTTCTTGGAGTCACGCCAGCTTTTTGTGCTAGCTCTCCAATTCGCATTTTTTCAATCACTTTGTTTACTGATGCACCAGATTGACGTTAACGTTAACTTGTAGATTAGTGCATTTTTCCTCTGGTGTCAAGTTTTGTTGTCATTGACTAAAAGCTTGCAAAAACCAAGCAGCAACAGCGGTATTATCAGTGTCGCGGCTGCGTTGTAAACCTTCTTCTAAACGCGCGATCGCGAGTCCTGGTAATACACTTGATTCGCTAATTCGTTGGCTACCGCCATTTGAAAGAATTTTAAAAGCTATAACTTGCGTCTTATTCACGTCTACTACCCAGTATTCACCAACTGCTAAATCTTCGTATAGTAAACGCTTTTGCCCGATATCATCGGTTAGCAATGTATCTGCTACTTCAATGACTAAATCTGGAGGTGGATTAAATTCAAGATTAACAACAGAAGAACCAGTAGGAGCGCTCGTTACTCGTTCTCCAACGTAGTAAGATGCATCTGGTTGGGCTTCTATAATACCTGGTTGGCGATAGCTGCAGTTAATTAGTAACTTCAACGGTATTCCTTTAGCAACGCCAAATAAGTTTACAAGTAGAACAATTAGTCCATTATCTAAAGAATGATTAGGTTCTACAGGCGACATTTCTAACCTTAATTGTCCGTTGTGGTAATAGCATTTGGCTTTTGCATATTCAGGTTGTGTTGTCGCTTGTATAAATTCTTCCCACGTACAATCTACCCAAGTATCTGTAGGTAGTTGTGTTTTGAGTTCGTTCATAGTGCTAAGTATCAAGCGTGAGTTTCCAGCATTCAGTAGCGATCGCCCAATCTTCTTGAGTATTGATAATTAAAACGCGCACTGTAGAATCATCTGTTGCAATATCAGTATCGCCTGGAGAATCAGCATTTTGAGCTAAATCGAGCTTTAAACCTAAAAAAGCAAACGATTCACAAGCCTTAGCACGTAATTGAGCTTGATTTTCACCAACACCACCTGTAAAGATTAATGCATCTAAACCGCCCAAAGTTGCTAGCATTGCACCAATGTGTTTGCGTAACGAATGCACGTACATATCGAAAGCAAGTTGAGCGCGCGAGTTTCCAGAAGCGATCGCACTTTGGATTTGACGCATATCTTGGGATACTCCAGAAATTCCCTTTAAGCCAGAACCATGATTGAGGATTTCATCGAGCTTATCTGCGTCGAGTTCGCGATCGCGCAACAGGTAAATCAAAATACCAGGATCGATTGAGCCGCAGCGACTTCCCATCATTAAGCCTTCTAGGGGAGTAAAGCCCATTGTCGTGTCAATGCTGACTCCATCACGAATGGCGGATAACGAACAGCCATTTCCTAAATGACAAATAATCAGCCGTAAAGACTGTAAATCGCGCTTTAGCAGTGTTGCAGCTCGATGCGCGCAATATTGATGACTAATTCCATGAAAACCGTAGCGACGAATTCCCTGCTCAAACCACTCATAAGGTCCTGGATACACTGCTGCACTTAATGGTATTTGACTGTGAAAGGCGGTATCAAACACGGCGACTTGTGGTAAAGATGGTAGCAGCTGTTCAATTGCTTCGATGCCTTCAAGATTCGCAGGATTGTGCAAAGGTGCAAAGTCAGATAAAAGAAGAATAGTATCTTTGACTTCAGGAGTAATCAGAGTTGCTTTGCGGTAATCTTGACCGCCATGAACAACACGATGACCTGCAATGTCAATTTCACTGAGATCGTCGATCGCCTGCGTTTTTCCACTCACCAAGGTATCGAATAAGTAGGAAATGACTTCAGGGCGCGAATCGGTTTCAAGTTCGGTTTCTAAAACTCTATCTTGAGCATTGATTTTAATAGCAGCTACTCCAGGATGTTTGCTCCAGTCTACTTTCGCTTCCCATAGCGGATGTGGAGGCGAGTCGGGTAAAGGATCGCTCAGTTCGTACAAACAACTTTTTTGGCTACTCGATCCTGCGTTAAGGACAAGGATTTTCATAGAAACAGCCTTTTTGCTTACATGACTACTGTAGCGATTGCAATGCTTGAAGATATGTTGTTAATTGCACAGAGGTGTTGTTTGATGTACCGCGCAATTGTAAATACTCATATCAGTGTTAGGCAAGTTTAACGCAAAAATACTTATTTTCAAGATAGGATCGGACTAAATTCAACCGAGATCGTCGACATTTTGTCTGAAAGCTAGACTAAATAACACGGCAGGTATTTATGCAACTGTCAACCGACAGGACAACAAAATACATAATTGATACAGTGTACGAGATAGCTTTATTTCGCCAAATGCGATAGAGGGGGCGATCGCACTGATGCTACGCTCCGTTCCAAAAAGATTAACTGTAGGATTTTTTGTTGTTTTAGCGTTTGCGTTGAGTAATGCGGCAATTTCGTATCGCAGTACGCAAAGACTGATTACCAACGAACAAGCGATCGCGCACAGCCATCAAGTTATCGCCGAACTCGAAACAACACTCTCAAAGCTTAAAGATGCAGAAACTGGGCAACGCGGCTACTTACTCACAAGAGATACGCAGTATTTAGCACCATATGTGTTAGCAAGGATACAAACACGAGAACAACTTGCCAAGCTTAAGCAACTTACTGCAGATTCCCCTACGCAACAGCAACAAATTGCGCTGCTAGAACAAAAAATGACAGCTAAACTTGCCGAACTAGAACGCACAATCGACTTAGAGCAGAAAAATCAGTTCGATGCTGCAAGAGCCATGGTATTGTCTGGTCGCGGTAAGCAATTGATGGAAGATATTCGCCAAATTATCGGCGAGATGGAAAAACGCGAACGATTTAGACTCCAACAACGCGCCCAACAGTCACAAAATGGCTTTCGCGATGAAATGGTGACATCCTCAGTCGCAACGCTACTTAATGTCGGATTATTGGTGCTGCTGTATTCCTTAATGCATCGCTACATCAAACAACGCCAACAAGCAGAGAAGTCACTCAGAAAAGCGAACCAAACACTAGAAACGCTGATTCAATCATCACCACTCGCAATTGTAGCACTAACACCAAACGGAAAAGTTAGTTTGTGGAATCCTGCGGCAGAAAGAATTATTGGTTGGAGTCAGCACGAAATCATTAACCAGTATTTGCCTATTTTCGACAGTCAACAACTCGATCGTCACCTGCAAGCGCGAATCTTACGAGGTGAAGCCATTAGCGATCTTGAACTGACGATTCATAGAAAAGATGGTCAAGCGATCGCAATTTCGCTTTCTACCGCACCTTTGCGCGATACTAACAATCAGATTAATGGGATTATGGCAGTGATTGCCGACATTAGCGATCGCTATGCTGCCGAACAAACAATTCGCGAACAAGCCGCATTACTTGATATTGCCACCGATGCAATTTTTGTTCAAGACTTAGAAAAACGAATTTCTTTTTGGAATAAAGGCGCAGAACGTTTGTATGGTTGGCAAGCGCGAGAAGCTTTAGGGAAAAACGCTGATGAACTGTTACATACAGAACCAGCACTCTTAACTTCTTCGCAAGACAAGCTCAATACACAAGGCGAATGGCAAGGCGAGTTGCGCCAAGTTGATAAATATGGCAAAAAAATTATTGTTGCTAGCCGTTGGACATTAGTCCGCGACGCGCAAGGAAAGCCTAAATCAATTTTAGTAGTCAATACTGGCATCACCGAAAAGAAGAAGCTTGAAGCACAATTATTGCGCGTACAAAGGATGGAGAGTATTGGTACGCTAGCTGGTGGAATTGCGCACGATCTTAATAATGTATTGACACCAATTTTAATGTCAGTACAACTATTACAATTGAAGTTTAGCGATTCTCAAAGTCAACATTTACTCAACTCGTTAGAAAGCAACGTTAAACGCGGTGCAGCATTAGTGAAACAAGTTTTGTCTTTTGCACGGGGTTTTGAAGGCGATCGCGTTACTTTACAAGTAAAACACTTAATCTCAGAAATTATTCATCTTATTAAAGAAACCTTTCCCAAATCAATTGAAGTTGTCACCGATATTTCTCCTCATTTATGGACAATTTTTGGCGATGCAACGCAACTGCATCAAGTATTAATGAACTTAGTAGTGAATGCGCGTGATGCGATGCCGAATGGTGGTCTTCTCAGTATTCGTGCAGAGAACACTATAATTGACGATCACTATGCTCAAATGAATGTAGAAGCCTCGGTAGGGTGCTATGTGATGATTAGTGTCATTGATACAGGTAGCGGCATTCCACCAGAGATTATCGAGCGAATTTTTGAACCATTTTTTACCACTAAAGAAGTTGGAAAAGGTACTGGTTTAGGATTAGCTACAGTCCTAGGAATTGTGAAGAATCATGGTGGATTTGTGAATGTTTATAGTGAAGTTGGCAAAGGAACAAAATTTAGCGTATACTTACCGGCAACCGAAGCAACTGAACCACAACCAACTAAAGATAGCGAACTTTTTTTAGGAAACGGTGAATTGATTTTAGTTGTTGATGATGAAACAAGTATTCGCGAAGCCACTAAACTCTCTTTGGAAGCATATAATTATCGCGTTATAACTGCCAGTGACGGGACTGAAGCCTTGACAATTTATGCTAAATATCAAGCTCAAATTGCCGTAGTTTTGCTTGATATGATGATGCCTTCTCTAGATGGAAAAATTACAATCATGATGCTCCAAAAAATGAATCCTCTGGTGAAAATTATTGCCATAAGTGGGCTAAGTTCTAATGAGGAAATCGCTACAAAAACGGGTTTAGGCGTAAAAGCTTTTCTACCGAAGCCTTATACAGCCAAAGATTTATTAGCAACCCTACACTATACGATCAAAAAGTAGAATTAATGAGAAATTCTGCCTTTTGCAAATAGGAAATTGGTAACCAGTGACTTTTACTTATGACTGCTTAATGGCTAGGATAAGTATGAAGAGACAATAGGCGTGAGCCATCCACTATGAAAATTTTAATAGTAGAGGATGACGAGTTTATTACAGAAGCGCTGCGCTTAGTTTTGACACAGCAGCACTATGTAGTAGAAACAGCGAATGATGGTGAAGCAGCTTGGGAGTTAGTACAAGTTTTTGCCTACGATCTGATTTTGCTCGATGTTAAGTTACCGAAATTAGATGGTATTAGTCTCTGTCGGAGGTTGCGATCGCGTGGCTACCAAATGCCGATATTATTAATTACCGGACAAGATAGCAGTCACGATCGCGTTGTTGGTTTAGATGCAGGCGCAGACGATTATTTAGTTAAACCTTTTGACCGCGAAGAATTAGTAGCGCGGGTTCGTGCATTGTTGCGGCGTGGCGATCTCGCCTCAACTCCAGTACTAGAGTGGGGAAAACTGCGCCTCGATCCGAGTAGCTGTGAAGTAACCTACGACCAACAGCCAGTCCATTTAACACCCAAAGAGTACGCGCTTTTGGAACTCTTTCTCCGCAACAATCGCCGCGTGTATAGCTGCAATGCCATTTTAGAACACTTATGGTCGTACGATAAAACTCCAGGCGAAGAAGCAGTAAGAACGCAAATCAAAGGATTGCGACAGAAATTAAAAGCTGTAGGAGCCACTGACCTCATCGAAACAGTTTACGGCATCGGCTATCGCTTAAAACCACTCGAAACCGCATCGCTACCACCCGTAGAAATTGGCAAACAAACGCAACAACAAACATTGTTTGCGATCGCCGGAGTGTGGCGTCAATTTAAAGAACGTGTTAGTCAGCAGGTAGCCTTACTCGAACGCGCAACCGTTGCACTGTTGCAAGAACAACTCAACGACGAATTACGCACAACAGCCGAATACGAAGCACACACTTTAGCTGGTTCTTTAGGTACATTTGGCTTGAATGAAGGTTCGCGCATCGCTAAAAAAATTGAGCGCATCTTTCAAGCAGAGTCAATTCCAACCGAAGCAGCAGCGCATCTGTGTCAATTAGTAACCGCTTTACGTCAAGAAATTCAGCGTCCCGAAGCCCAAGGTATGGCGACAGAACATCAAGAGGAGACATCACCTTTACTGTTAATTGTTGATAGCGATCGCCTGCAAGCCGAAGAGTTAGCCAGGATTGCTCAACAACAAGGAATCCGCACGCGAGTTAGCACAAACCTCGTTGCGGCGCGCGAAGCCATGTATCGCGAAAATCCACAAGTCGTGTTACTCGATATTGCGATTTCCCCAACTACCGAGGAAAGCTTGCAACTGATTGCTCAACTACACAAACAAACACTATCAGTTCCCGTTGTGGTTTATACCGCACGCGATAGTTTATGCGATCGCCTCGCTGTCGCTAAGATAGGAGGGCGCTATTTTTTACACAAGTCAACTCCACCAGCAGAAGTCATTGCTAAACTCGCTCAAATTTTACAAAGTAGCGATCGCATTGCCAAGGTGATGGTCGTTGATGACGATCCGCAAATTCTTGCTACTGTCCGCAGTCTTCTCGAACCCTGGGGGATGAAAGTGATAACGCTCGCCGATCCGCGTGATTTTTGGGAAACGCTAGCAACAACTCACCCCGATTTGCTAATTTTAGATGTCAAGATGCCTCACGTCAATGGCATTGATTTATGCCAAGTTGTGCGCAACGATCCGCAGTGGAATAGCTTACCGATTGTGTTTCTCACAGCTTACAACGATACGGATGCCGTGAATCAGGTGTTTGGTGCAGGGGCGGATGACTTTGTGAGTAAGCCAATTGTTGGTCCTGAATTAGTGACTCGGATTGTCAATCGTTGGGAACGCATTCAGCTTTTGCGGAATTTTGCAGA
The DNA here is from genome assembly GCF_002939305.1 of Chroococcidiopsis sp. TS-821. Lineage (NCBI taxonomy): Bacteria > Bacillati > Cyanobacteriota > Cyanophyceae > Chroococcidiopsidales > Chroococcidiopsidaceae > Chroococcidiopsis > Chroococcidiopsis sp. TS-821. Next base: position 29,849 of record NZ_MVDI01000004.1, read on the forward strand.
AATTGATCCACTTACAGGTGTGTTTAATCGTCAAAAAGCAATTCAAGAATTTGAAAAGTTACTCAACCAAGCCAAAGCAGACGGTCAACTGCTTTCCTTAGCAATTATTCGTTTAGACTGTTTGCAACAGATCAACATTCGTCATGGTTATACTACAGGCGATGCACTACTACGGCGTATCGGACAACTCTTGCAACAATTCTTTCACGAGCAAGCGATCGTTGGTCGCTGGGCAGGCGCAGAATTCATGATAGGAATGTATGGTACAAGTCGCGGTGATGGGAAAGCAAGATTAAGCGCAGTGCAAGAAACGCTACATCAAGAATTTGCTACTGATGGCACTGGCAAACTTAACTTTAGTATCGGCTTCGCCCACTATCCTGAAGATGGAACCGACTTGCAATCGCTTTACTTAAAGGGGATAGCAGCACTCGCACCGATGAATATTACCGCAACTTGTGCTTAACGCGTAGCTTTAGGCGTTACTATTCTACAGGCATTTACAGCTGTTTCAAGCCGTAAATTTCTAAGATCGCGAATGCGAAAACGGCGATCGCACTTGTTGCAATCAAGCCTTACAAACTCAGTTTGACCGCATCAATTTAATGCGCTTGATGTTCGATCCGCAGGGACTACGCCCTTTGGTCACCAACTGGCAAGAAGTTGCAGGACATTTAATTCGGAGAGTACATCGCGAAGCAGCTATTGAGGGACAAAGTGAAAAATCAATCGCACTCCTTAACGTAACTACTAGCGTATCCTGATGTACCGCAATCGTGGCGCGATTTACAATGTTAATTTTGTTAAAGGCGATCGCCAGTTTAATTTCTTCTCGACGATCGCCACTTTAGGAACGCCCTATGACATTACACTTCAAGAATTACGAGTTGAATGCTTATTTCCCGCAGATAATGTCACCGCAGAAAATATGAGAAAACTACAAGCAGGATATTTACTCATACGTCAACCAATCTCAGCTACGCACCGCTTCTAAAATACGTGAAAAGTAAAAGCGAGTGCGTGTCATTGCTTGTCGTTGAACCGTAAAGCCTTGGCTATTGAGAATCTTTACTACATCAGCTTCTTTGTGTAAATAAGCACGAGTTGCTTTACTAGGTCCAGGAAAGAAACTACCAATCTTTTTGAGTAAACTTAAAGCAGGAGTTTTGGGCGCAAAGCTAAGAATCAAGCGTGACTCAGACAACGAACACAAATGCGAAATCATCTCAGCTGCTTGCGCTTGTGGATAGTGAATCAGCACATCTAAACAAATGACACTGTGATATTTGCCGCTGAGGTGTTCTAAATCTTGTACCGCAAACGTGACATTATCTGTGTTAGCTAATTCTGCCGCAGCACGATCTTTAGCTTCTTGCACCATTTTCTCGGAAATATCACTCGCATAAACTTTAGCACCAGCTTGCGCTAAGGGAATACTCAGACTTCCCACACCACAACCTGCATCGCAAATTGACATTCCTGCTAAGCGATCGTCTTGTAACCAGTTGAGAACTGTTTCTACGGTTTGCTGATGCCCGTTACGGATATCGAGTTGTACTTTATTAACTTCACCGTTGCCATAAATCCGTCGCCAGCGATCGAACCCTGTAGAGTTGAAGTAATCTTTGACTATTGTTTTATCGTCTGCTGCGTTCATAAAACTAGTATTGATGTGAGTCCCCAACGCTTTAACTTATCACGGGTTGGGGGGAAACAGAGCAGAGGGAGCTTCAGGAGCAGAGGGAGAATAATTACGAATGTTCTTAATTGGTATCACTCATTTCTATTTGCTCACTTAATCTGCGCCAAGTCAGTTCTTTTGTTGTATCATCCCAGTGCCAGCGCAGCAGTTGACTTGCATTACTACCAATAAATTCTGGTAGGTGAATGGCTTTACGAGGTGCTGTTGTAGCAAGCGCGATCGCACTTTCGACATCACAGATATCCCAGCGTACCAACTTTTGGACTCCTACAAGTAAAGGCAGTGTCGTTCCGGCTAGCGTATCGTCAGCTAATCTTGCCGTACCACGACTAACTGTAATTTGGCGCGTATCCCAAGGATAAGTTCCATCAGGTAATCCTAGAGGTGCTAAAGCGTCACTCACGAGAAAGATTTTTTGGGCGTAACCGCTTGCTTTCAACAAAATTTTCAACATTGTGGGGCAAACGTGCTGCCCATCGGCAATAACACCACACCACACCCCAGGATACACGATCGCTTCTCCCAATAGTCCTGGTTCGCGATGATGCAGCCCTGGCATTGCATTAAACGCATGAGTGACCATTGTTGCACCTCGAGCGAACGCGCGTTGTGCTTCTTTTGCGGTGGCTTGTGAGTGACTGAGACTGACGGTAATGCCAAGCGAACGTAGATAAGCGATCGCATCTCCAGTCGCGTCTAATTCGGGTGCTAAGGTTATTACTTTCACAATCGACGCATAGTCACCAATCACGCGCTGAACGTTTTCAATTGTCAGCGGTAGTAAATATTCAGCTGGATGCGCGCCGCGTTTGTGGTAATTCAAAAATGGTCCTTCTAGATGCACGCCCAAAATTTTGGCTTGCTGCGGTTCATCCTTTTGCATAAATTCCGCAATAACAGCAAGCGATCGCTGGAAATTCTTGAGAGAAGTTGTCACCAAAGTTGGTAAAAAACCATCAACTCCTTGTTGCCATAAAAACTGACAAATCTTCTCTAATTTAGGAAAATCCTGCATTTCAATTTCCGGAAAAGCCAGCCCCAGCGCACCATTAATCTGTAAATCAACACCTCCCAAAGAAATCCAATCTCCAGCAACATCCAAACTTTGCGTGGGTGTTGCGTCACTCATCGGTAAGATTTGAGTTATCCTACCCTGCTCGACACAAATTTGCTGTAACCCTGCGTAACCAGGTAGCCGTGTATTAATAATATTCAAATTGGTGCTCGGTGTTGTTGATTCGGTCATCACTTATATCACGAAGATAAGTAAACCCAATAAAGCTGACACACTTACTTTATTCTTAATTCTTAAAATCTTTGTGTCCTTTGAGTATTTGTGGTTCGTTATTAATATAAACTTCATACGCAACAATAAAATGCCAGTTGACAACAGCCCTTGCAGGCAAAAATTATGACTCAACCGCTTGTTGGTATTATTATGGGCAGCGATTCTGATTTGCCCACGATGAAAGAGGCGATCGCGGTTTGTTCTGAATTTGATGTCGCATACGAAGTCGCGATTGTATCAGCACATCGCACGCCAGAACGCATGGTAGACTACGCCAAATCTGCCCATCAACGCGGGCTAAAAGTCATTATTGCGGGTGCGGGTGGTGCGGCGCATCTTCCAGGGATGGTTGCGGCTTTAACTCCTTTACCTGTGATCGGAGTTCCTGTTCCTAGCCGTCATTTACAAGGAGTTGACTCGCTGTACTCGATTGTACAAATGCCTGCGGGTATTCCTGTGGCGACTGTGGCGATCGGCAATGCAAAAAACGCTGGATTACTCGCCGTGCAAATTTTGGCAACGCACAATTCGACGCTATTGCAACAAGTGCAAGCATACCGCGCTAGCTTAACGACGATGGTGGTGGAGAAGCAAGCCAAGTTAGACGAACTTGGCTATCAAAAATACTTATCTAATTTGTAATAAAACGTATCAGTCAAAAATGATGCATTTTCTGCATAATTTTGACATAAAGAACACAAAAAATTGCTTTTTCCTAGTTTCTTTATGCTTTTTTGCTGTTGGCGGACGTTTGCTAGGCTTTGGTTTTTATTCCAAACTAGCAAAACTAATCGGCGAGTAACTGTGATTATTTATACAGATTACTAGCTTAAAAAAATACAAAATCAAAGTCTCAAAACTATCAATAATTCTTCTGAGAACTCATCTCGTCACCCTGTCATAAGGGCAGGAATTATTGAAGTCTGCTTGAGCAAGGAGGCTAATAGATCGAAGACATCTATTAGAACCGCTTGTGCAGCTTACCTTAAAGCATAAATAGCTATCAGATTAAAGCTTTGGATGTGTTTTCGCAGTTGAAGGATCGGTTCAAGGAATGAAGCTAAAAATAAAGCAACAGAAAAGATGGAGAGATAAAAGGCGACCTTATTCAGCAAGTCGGTACGCGCGCTCCTCAGTCAGAACAAATACATTTTTTGCACAGTTGCACAAAGCAATCAAGCGGCTATCTCCTACATGGCGAGCTTGCATTCCGCTATCAATTTTTATAGTTTTAGGATGGGGTTATGCTGCTGTTGCACAAGATGCGCCTGCTGGTGGTCTTGGCACACCACAAGACTTAATAGATCTTAGAGTTGGCTTAGATACTTTGTGGGTGTGTGTTGCTGCGTTTCTAGTATTCTTTATGAACGCTGGTTTCGGGATGCTAGAAACTGGCTTTTGTCGTCAAAAAAACGCGGTTAACATTCTGGCAAAAAACTTGATTGTGTTCGCGCTATCGACGGTTGCATTCTGGGCGATCGGCTTTGCGCTGATGTTTGGCGATGGTAATGCTTTCTTTGGTACAAACGGCTGGTTTTTGACAGGTGCAGACAACAGCCCAGCCACAGGAGATGCATATCAAGGTGTCTTTAGCGCTCTAAACTGGACAGGCGTTCCCCTTGGTGCAAAATTCTTATTCCAGTTGGTATTCGCGGGTACTGCGGCAACGATCGTATCTGGAGCCGTTGCGGAGCGCATCAAGTTTATTGACTTTTTGATTTTTAGCCTTTTACTCGTAGGTATCTCCTATCCAATTACAGGTCACTGGATTTGGGGTGGCGGTTGGCTTGCTGAAGCTGGCTTTTGGGATTTTGCGGGTTCAACCGTTGTTCACTCAGTCGGTGGTTGGGCAGCACTGATGGGAGCAGCTATCCTAGGTCCTCGTTTAGGTAAATACCAAGATGGCGTTTCGGTCGCCATGCCAGGACACAACATGAGTATTGCAATGTTGGGTTGTCTAATCCTGTGGCTAGGCTGGTTTGGGTTTAACCCTGGTTCGACGATGGCAGTCAGCCCCAGTATTGCGCATATTGCCTTAACAACAAATATTGCAGCGTCAACAGGTGGAATCGCGGCGACAATTGTTGCTTGGGTGTATCTTGGTAAGCCGGACTTGTCAATGATTATTAACGGTATCTTGGCAGGTTTGGTAGCAATTACCGCGCCTTGTGCATTTGTGAGTTTACCTTGGGCAGCCGTTATTGGTTTGATTGCGGGGATTATTGTCGTCTTCTCCGTAACTTGGTTTGACAAAATCCACATTGACGATCCTGTAGGTGCTACCTCGGTTCACCTAGTTTGTGGCATTTGGGGAACGCTAGCGGTTGGTCTTTTTGCCGAAGGTCCTGGCGGTGCGCTGAATCTTTATGAAGAAGGTGCTGGTCCTATCCGCGGGTTACTGTTGGGTGGTGGCTTTGGCTCCTTGTGGCCGCAAATTATTGGTGTCCTCTCAGTAGGTGGCTTTACCGTTTTACTTACAACTATCTTCTGGTACATCCTGAAAGTGACATTGGGAATTCGCGTCACGCCCCAAGAAGAAATCGAAGGTCTGGACATTGGCGAACATGGTATGGAAGCTTACAGTGGATTCCTCAAAGAAGCCGATGCAAGCGGCATAGCCGATCCAAGTGCTTATGGTGCAACGCGACGTCCTGGGGATGTGTCTAGTACTTACTAGTTTTGGTTAACGTCCTACTTGTCATTTCTCCATAATTTCTTGACCGTCGCAAGTCTGTGGCGGTTTTTTGTTGTTTTTAGGTTATAGCCATTAAAGAGATGCTTAAGAGTCGCTCGCAGCTCAAAACCATTACCTCTTCATAGCTTTTAATCCTGACTTTTAACCTTTGGGGTATGAGTATTTTAACGACAGCATCCAATTGGCGTCTGGGCATTTTATGATCGAGTGTGAGAAGCATCAAAGTACGAGGCAACACCTGCATGGATACAAAAGCTTTTAAGCGATCGCTCCAACATTCAGAAAACTACCACCGTAAAGGATTTGGACATCAAGCTGAAGTCGCCACGCAGCTGCAATCGGAATATCAAAGCAATCTCGTGCAGGAAATTCGCGACAATAACTATACGCTGCAGCGTGGTGATGTCACAATTTATTTAGCAAAAGCCTTCGGGTTTTGCTGGGGTGTTGAACGTGCTGTGGCAATGGCGTACGAAACTCGCCAGCACTTTCCTCAAGAAAGAATTTGGATTACTAACGAAATTATTCACAATCCTTCCGTGAATCAACGCCTGCGCGAAATGCAAGTCGGATTTATTCCGGTAGAAAATGGCAAAAAAGACTTTTCGGTTGTTGAATCGGGAGACGTCGTAATTCTTCCGGCTTTTGGTGCGAGTGTTCAAGAGATGCAACTATTAAATGACAAAAGTTGCACGATTGTTGATACAACTTGTCCTTGGGTATCTAAAGTTTGGAACACCGTAGAGAAGCACAAAAAAGGCGAATATACGTCGATTATTCATGGTAAATACAACCACGAAGAGACGCTAGCAACAAGTTCGTTTGCTGGAAAATACTTGATTGTTTTGAATTTGGCACAAGCGGAATACGTTGCCAATTACATTCTCAATGGCGGCGATAAAGATGAATTTTTAGCGAAATTTAGCCGCGCTTGTTCCGCAGGCTTTGACCCCGATCGCGACTTAGAACGCGTCGGAATTGCTAATCAAACAACAATGCTCAAAAGTGAAACCGAGCAAATCGGGAAACTCTTTGAGCGTACAATGTTGAAAAAATATGGTCCGACAGCTTTAAACGACCATTTCCAAAGCTTCAATACGATTTGCGATGCAACACAAGAACGCCAAGATGCGATGTTTGAGCTAGTCGAAGAAAAACTCGACTTAATGGTTGTAATTGGCGGCTTTAATTCTTCTAACACGACGCACTTGCAAGAAATTGCCGTAGAACGCGAAATTCCGTCATATCATATCGACAGTGCCGATCGCATTGGTCCAGGTAATTGTGTAGAACACCGACAACTCAGTGGAGAACTGGTAGTTACAGAAAACTGGCTACCAGAAGGCGCGATCGCAATTGGTATCACTTCTGGCGCTTCTACGCCTGATAAAGTCGTAGCCGACGTCGTGCAAAAGATATTTGATATCAAGCTCAACTTAGCTACAATATACTGCTAACTAACTGTAGCGCGTGCGATCGCGCTCGCATGAGGAATTGTTGCGCTTTTCAAGGTTCAACTAACCCGCACGCACTAAGTCATACGCGCGATCGCTATTTTTTTGAAGACACTAGAATTAAACTGCCATTAATTCAGCATGTTCAATGCGGGTTCCCAAAACTTTGAGAAACTCAGCCAGCCACCGAGGATGCGCAGGCCAAGCTGGAGCTGTCACTAATTTACCATCGACAACAGCTTCAGTTACTGGTACCTCCACAAACTGTCCGCCTGCGGCTTGAACTTCGGGCGCACATGCTGGATAAGCACTGCAACGCTTTCCACGAATGACTCCTGCTGCTGCTAAAAGTTGCGCGCCGTGGCAAATAGCTGCAATTGGTTTGTTGGCGTTGGCAAAGTGTTGAACGATCGCAATAACCTCTTGATGAAGTCGAATATACTCTGGAGCGCGACCACCAGGAATAACCAAAGCATCGTATTCCGCAGGCTGAACCTCAGCAAAATTAGCGTTGAGCGTAAAGTTATGTCCTGGCTTTTCTGAATAGGTTTGATCGCCTTCAAAGTCATGAACAGCCGTGCGTACAGACTCTCCAGACTTTTTATTAGGGCAAACTGCGTGAACGGTATGACCTACCATCTGCAACGCCTGAAAGGGTACCATCACTTCATAATCTTCCACAAAGTCTCCAACCAGCATCAAAATCTTGGCAGCCATATTCTGTCCTCCTTTGCTTGATTTATAGTTCATCTATTTTTTGACTGTAAGCCAACAGAATTTTTTTTTCAGTAGCAACAATAAAATGTAATTTACAAGTTACACAGTGGTTATTGAAGATGGCGCAGTAGAAATGCGTTTACCGCGCTTAGATGTTCTGCTGCTGCGGGCACTAAGCGAATTCTTCCTAAAAAGACCTTGATTTAGCTAAAATTAACAAAATCTTTCCTGCTAACGATGACTGCCGCTAATTGATATGAGAGTCAGTACGATCTTTAGCTGGATAGCGGTCGTTAAATTGCGCTTGATTGTAGTAATAAAGTGTCCGAATGGGGTAAGGAATATTAATTCCAGCTTGGTCGCACGCTTTCTTTAGGGCAATAATTACCCGCGTTCTCGTTTGGCGTACCTGGATTTTTTGTGGGGCACTCCAGTAACGCACTACTAACTCGATTGCACTATCACCAAATGCTACTGCATCAACTTCCGGAGGTGGACTTGGCAAAACACCTTTAACCTGCTTGACCGTCTCCAGCAACAAATCAATTGCACTTGCTAAATCAGTACTATAGTCAACGCCTAACTCTAAGTCAGTTCGACGGTGTGGCATTGCAGTCAGTACCTGCACCGAACTTGTAAAGACGATCGCATTAGGAATCAGTACGCGTTCCCCTTGGTAAGTTCTTATTTGAGTCGAGCGAATCGTAATATCTTCTACAGTTCCTTCTGAACCATTAACTATTATTTGATCGCCCAATCGGAAAGGTTCATTCAAAAGTAATAACACGCCTGCTAAAAAGTTTTTAAAAATGTCTTGAAAAGCAAAACCAAAGGCAACTGAACCTAAGCCAAGTAAACCAATAATATCTCCTAGCCGCAAATCTGGAAATGCAAGAACACACGCAAGGAGAATACCGGCTACCCAAGTTGCAACATGAGTAATCTGAATAAGAAGCGATCGCAGCGATTGACTTTTAACTACTCGCTTTGTTGCTACATGAGTCATTCTGCGCGTAACATTCGCCGCATAACGCGTCAAAAACAAAATAATAATTGCTGCGGCAAAGGCTGGAAGTGCTTCAATAGTATTACCTAACAATTGTAACAAACTTGCTTGTACTTCTTGAATTAGAGCATTCATAAATCAAAAAATTAACAAAAGCTATTTGCCGATTTTAATATTTTTTGAATGTATATCCGTTTAAATTAGAGTCTTGATAGGAATTATAAAACCTAATTTAGTAGTTTATTCGTGATTTAAAAAATAACTTATGATTTCGTAGAAATAGCTAAAGATAGATTCTAAAAAACTTTTATTTATAATTTTAATTATGGATAGATAAAATAATAAACATATCCTTAAAAGATAATGTCAAAAGAATTTATGCGAAATTTGTACAGGTAATTCTCAAGTAGCTACAAGTAAAAGTGCATTCTTGCTAACCTAGGGAAAGACATTGCAGTATGCACGTAAGCTAAAGAATGTACGTAAAAGGTGAACCAGCTACACGAACTTGGGCGAAAGCGATCGCTCAACCTGCCAAAGAATTTCCACTGACGACGTTACCTATCCTTGCAGGTAAAATTCCTGCCAATCTGCGCGGTACGTTATATCGCAATGGTCCTGCACGACTCGAACGCGGTACAACGCGCGTAGGACACTGGTTTGATGGTGACGGTGCAATTCTCGCAGTCAATTTTACTGACACTGACGCTACAGCCTTATATCGTTATGTACAAACACAAGGTTATCAGGAAGAAGCCGCAGCAGGGCAATTCCTCTATGGTAACTATGGCATGACTGCACCAGGACCAATTTGGAACCAATGGTTCAAACCCATAAAAAATGCAGCAAATACATCCGTCTTGGCACTTCCTGATAAACTATTAGCGCTATGGGAAGGTGGCAATCCCTACGCGCTTGATTTGAAAACGCTACAAACTTGGGGAAGCGACGATTTAGGTGGATTGCAAGATAACTTACCCTATTCTGCTCACCCTAAAATTGACGCTCAAACTGGCGAGATCTTTAACTTTGGAATTACTCCTGGCTTGAATGCGACACTGAACCTTTATAAAAGCGACGCCACGGGCAGAATTTTGCAACGCGCAGCATTTCCCCTCAAAGGCGTTCCACTCGTGCATGATTTCGTTTTAGCAGGCGAGTATCTGGTGTTTTTTATCCCTCCAGTGCGGCTCAACGCCTTACCAATTCTTATCGGCTGGAGTAATTTTAGCGATTCCTTAGAATGGCAACCGCAACTTGGGACAGAGTTTTTAGTATTCGACCGCAATCTCGCACTAGTTTGTCGAGGCGAAACAGAACCTTGGTATCAATGGCATTTTGCGAATGGCTACGTAGACGATCGCGGTAATATCATCGTTGACGTTGTCCGCTATGAAGATTTTCAAACAAATCAATATCTCAAAGAAGTTGCTACTGGGGAAACGCATACTGTTGCAAAAAGTGCACTGTGGAAAATACGTCTCGATCCCCGCGCGAGTAAAGTGACAGCGAGTGAAAATATCTTAGACCGTCATTGTGAATTTCCGGTCATTCCTCCACACGTCGTTGGTAAAGAACCACAGCAAATTTATCTTTCTGTACATCGTCCGGGTGTTGATGCGCGCAAAGAATTGTTTGGGGCGATCGCGCGTTTTGACTATCAAACTCAAACGTTCGCGATCGCTGACTGTGGTGAAAACCGCTATCCTACTGAACCTATTTTTGCTTTCGATCCTGAAAATCCAGATCGAGGTTGGGTTGTGACTGTTGTCTATGATGGTAATACTGATAGTAGTGAAGTTTGGATATTTGGCGATCGCTTAACAGAACCCCCAATTTGCCGTCTAGGACTACCTAGTGTAGTTCCAATGGGATTTCACGGTACGTGGAAACCAGCATAGAATTGAATTTAGACAGCGAATAAATTTGCTGCTAAGCAAACAAAGTCCACCTGCGCAAACTAGTAATTTTAGCTTTGACAGGAACTGACATTCTTGACCTCTGTTATATCAAGAAATGCTCTCCAGTTCTGTGGTTGCATGAAGTTTAAGTACTCTAACGCGAAGTCTGGTGGCAGAAATTCTAACATTAATTTATTCTCTATCCAAAATTCGATGACATGAAACGAGCCGCGATTGTTCTTTCTGACTAACCAACCTTCTCGCGCGCCTATATCTGCTATTTTTTCATAGCTAATTGGCACCGAAATAGCAGCGTGAACGGCGGTAAATGCACTAGATGAACTATTATGTGAAAATGTTGCTTCTTCAACTCCGGGAATTAATTCAGTTCCCATAGGATACAGTTCTATTGCTGTACCATACTCATCATCAGCAAGTACAATATAGCTTCCTGGATGCGGTGGAAAAGGAAGTGAATATCCGTGACAAATCTGTGCTAAAACCTCAGCAACATGAAACGGACGATCGACAGCAATCGAAATATGATGGAGCATAAAAAAATCAATCCTTAACATTAAATGTTGTCATTATTTAACTAAGGAGGTCAATTAGTTATCAGTTTTTCTACAGATAAAAGCCGCGTTGTTCCAGATGGGTCGTCAAAATTTCATTGTTTCTTAATAAAGCCTGAGAGGTAAACTAAAGTTACAATATGCTCTAATACCGTTTCGCTTTAAAGTTGCTACAAATAGACCGCAGAGGAGCAGAGGACGCAGAGGGGCAGAGGGGTAGAGGAGAAGTTAATTGTAGTTCTTATTTAGAGAAATGGTATAACTCACTTCTCACTTTGACCTCAAAACTGCAGGTCTACATAATGTCCTCTGCCATTCCTGAGATTCAGAGTTTCAAAGAAAATTGACATTCAAAACACATTTAGGTTTAAGGTTTGTGTTGGTAGGCGATCGCTGATACCTTCTCTTGGCTAAGCTATGAAAATGTCAAAATTTTGTAGGGTGTCACTCTTAAGTGTGCTACACATAAAGCACCGCATTTCGGCTTGGACATAAATGAAAAGGACATCAGATTTAAAAGAGATTGGGAAATATGGCTTATTACTGGTTTAAAGCATTTCATCTTGTCGGTATTGTGGTTTGGTTTGCGGGATTGTTTTACTTAGTGCGCTTGTTTATTTATCACGTTGAGGCGAATGAACAACCCGAACCAGCGCAAACAATTCTCAAAAATCAGTACCAGCTGATGGAAAAACGGCTGTACAACATCATTACTACACCTGGAATGCTGGTAACGGTAGCAATGGCGATCGGGTTAATTAGCACGGAACCGGAAGTACTCAAAGAAGGTTGGCTACATATTAAACTGCTATTAGTTGTCTTATTGATCGGCTACCATCACTATTGCAGTCGCTTAATGAAGCAATTAGCAAAAAACGAGTGTCGCTGGAGTAGTCAACAGCTACGCGCTTTAAATGAAGCACCAACTGTGTTTCTTGTAGCAATCGTGTTACTAGCTGTATTCAAAAACAATTTACCCACAGATATTACAGCGTGGGGAATTTTAGCGATGATCGTGGCGATGGCAGTTGCGATTCAACTTTATGCGAGAAAGCGCAGACTTGACAAAGAAAAACTCATGACACAACCACAAGAGTAGTTGTTAGGATGGGCTATTGCCCATCTTAGTTTCAAAAGTGTGAATTTTAGCTACTTTGCAACAGTGCAACGCGGACTAGAACCCGTTGCAGCGCAAGAATTAGAACGTTTAGGCGCAAAAGAAGTACGCCCTGACTTTACTGGAGTACATTTTGTTGGCGATCGCGCGCTACTATACCGCGTCAATCTTTGGGCAAGAACAATTTTTAGAGTTCTCGTACCCGTGCGGGAATTCTACTGCCCTAATTCAGATACTCTCTATCAAGAAATCCAAAAAATTGCCTGGGACGAGTACCTCCAGCCAAATAATACATTAGCCGTTACCTGCACAGGCGGCAATCAAAAACTCAACCACACGCACTTTACCGCGTTACAGGTCAAAAATGCGATCGTAGACCAACAGCGTCGCAAATTCGGTCAAAGATCGAGCGTTGAGGTGCAAAATCCTGATATATCGATCAATGTTCATATTTATCAAGACCACTGTACTGTGAGTTTAGACAGTTCCGGTACAAGTTTGCATCGACGCGGCTATCGCCAGGCGATGGGTGCTGCGCCCCTAAAGGAAACGCTTGCGGCTGCGCTTTTAGAAATTGTCGAATGGAATAGCAATTTGCCGTTGTTAGATCCATTATGCGGTTCAGGAACCTTACCAATTGAGGCAGCGTTAAAAGCATTGAATATCGCGCCGGGTTTATTTCGACAAAAATTCAGCTTGCAAAACTTTCCTGATTTTGATTCTCAATTATGGCAGCAGCTACTAAAAGAAGCGCAAAACAGTAGATTATCAAAACTACCAGCACCGATTTGGGGAAGCGATCGCGACCCTCATGTCTTAGCTCAAGCACATAGTAATGCTCAGCGCTGTGGTATTGAACATCAAATTAAGTTTGCTCAAACAGAATTGTCGCACCTTGAAGCGCCAGCAGATCGCGGCATTCTGATTTGTAATCCTCCTTATGGGGAACGTTTGGGAGATGTAAAAGAACTCGGTGCGTTTTATAAAATGCTTGGCGATGTGTTTAAGCAACGCTTCAAAGGCTGGACAGCGTTTGTTTTAACAGGTAACAAAGAACTAGCGAAAAAAATTGGATTGAAAGCATCGCGGCGCATTCCTGTCTACAACGGTGCTTTAGCGTGTACGTTACTCAAGTACGAACTGTATTAAGCTCCAGCGAACCATAGCCTCAGTGTCACCAAGCGCTGCCAACAAAAATCTATAATTAAAATTTGGATGCTGTCTTCTATCTTGACTAGATCGCGATGACCACCTTTAACCGCCGCTACCACATTACTACTTTTGGCTGCCAGATGAACAAAGCCGACTCGGAACGCATGGCTGGTATTTTAGAAGACATGGGCTTTGAGTGGTCAGAAGATCCCAATCAAGCAGACTTAGTTCTTTACAATACTTGTACGATTCGAGATAACGCCGAGCAGAAGGTGTATTCTTACCTTGGCAAACAAGCAAAGCGCAAACACGAACAACCTGAATTAACCTTAGTCGTTGCTGGCTGCGTTGCGCAACAAGAAGGCGAGTCACTACTCAGAAGAGTTCCTGAACTCGATCTTGTTATGGGGCCCCAACACGCTAACCGCTTACGCGACTTACTAGAGCAAGTTTTTGCGGGAAATCAGGTAGTTGCTACTGAACCAATTCAAATCGTTGAAGATATTACGAAACCGCGCCGTGACAGTACAGTGACTGCTTGGGTTAATGTGATTTATGGTTGTAATGAACGCTGTACCTATTGTGTTGTTCCGAATGTACGCGGTGTAGAACAGTCGCGGACACCCGAAGCAATTCGCGCGGAAATGGTAGAACTAGGTCAGCAAGGTTTTAAAGAAGTCACGTTGCTAGGGCAAAACATTGACGCTTACGGACGCGATTTACCAGGAACGACACCAGAAGGACGCCACTTACACACGTTAACCGACTTGTTGTATTACGTGCATGATGTGCCAGGAATTGAACGTTTGCGGTTTGCAACGAGTCATCCGCGTTATTTTACAGAACGTTTGATTCGTGCGTGTGCACAGTTACCTAAGGTGTGCGAACACTTTCACATTCCTTTTCAATCAGGCGATAACGAAATTCTCAAACGAATGTCACGCGGCTACACGCAAGAGAAATATCGGCGGATTATTGAGACAATTCGGCGATATATGCCCGATGCCTCGATTAGTGCAGATGCCATTGTTGGTTTTCCTGGAGAAACGGAAGCACAGTTTGAAAATACGCTCAAACTTGTCGCGGATATTGGTTTTGACCACTTGAATACTGCTGCTTATTCGCCGCGCCCAGGTACGCCAGCTGCTGTGTGGGACAATCAAATCAGTGAAGAAGTCAAAAGCGATCGCCTTCAACGGCTCAATCACCTCGTTGCGATTAAAGCAGCCGAGCGTTCTCAGCGCTATCTTGGTCGCATTGAAGAAGTGCTAGTTGAAGACCAGAACCCCAAAGATCCAACGCAAGTTATGGGGCGCACGCGTGGCAATCGCCTAACGTTCTTTCCTGGTAATATTGCGGAACTTAAAGGTAAGCTAGTACAAGTAAAAATTACCGAAATCCGCGCTTTTAGCTTAACGGGTGAGGTTGTTCGGCAACCAGTCACAATTTAACTTAGCAGAGGTTATAGGTAACAGGTAATAGGAAAGCTAGTTAGCACTAGCACTTAGTAATAGAAGCAAGCTAATGACCAGTTACCAGTTACCAATTACCAACTTTGAAAAGTCGCAAGGTATTGCAGTATGAAAATTCGTTTTCACCAAGAACCTACACGAGGACGGCAAAATAAGTGCTTAGTTTGTGGCTGCCTTTACCATCTCAAAACAGCAAGAGCATCAGTATATAGCAACCAAGGAATTGAATACGGCGATATTTGCCCTGATTGCTTAGCACTAGGCGCGCAAGGCATTAAGGCGCGTCTACAAGCAAATATTCAACGTTTGCGCGAATTTGCCGACGAACTCGAAGCGCTTTCACAGGAATCTGTGCAATTACCTGGATTAGAAGCCGAATTTAGTGTCTATCGCAATCGCATGACCTCCTAATCGAATCTTCAATTGATGAGTGCATGATTGAAGAACTTTTAACTCAAAACTCGAAACTCCTGAATCGCCCCTCCCCTATGGTACGCTATTGCCCAATGAGGAGCACCGTAAGGGGAAGAGTGGATGAAAAAATTGCGCGTAGGATTGCTATTTGGGGGTCGTTCAGGAGAACATGAAGTGTCGATTAGTTCGGCACGCGCGATCGCGCAAGCAATTGTATCAGATCCCAATCGACAAAAATACGAACTTTTGCCGTTTTATATTCAAAAGGATGGGTGCTGGCTTTTTGGAGAGCACGCGCAGCAGGTTCTTGCATCTGGTACTCCTCTCCAAATCAATGAACCAAAGGCACACTTATCAATTGATAACCAAACATCGCTTCCTATTCCGGCATCTCCTTATTTACCTGTTTGCTCTTCTTCATCTTCATCACAAGTTACTGATGTAGATGTCTGGTTTCCAATGCTTCACGGTCCAAATGGAGAAGATGGCACAATACAAGGGCTGTTGCAATTAATGCAGGTGCCTTACGTAGGCTCTGGAGTATTAGGCTCGGCTATGGGTATGGATAAAATCGCGATGAAAATGGCCTTTGCCCAAGCTGGATTGCCGCAAGTCAAGTATATGCCAATTAATCGCGCTCAGGTGTGGTCAAATCCTTGTGTTTTTCCCAAATTGTGCGACCAAATCGAAGCAACGCTTGGTTATCCGTGTTTTGTGAAACCGGCGAATTTAGGCTCTTCGGTCGGTATTGCAAAAGTGCGATCGCGCGGTGAACTAGAAGCAGCCCTTGATAACGCGGCTAGCTACGATCGGCGGATAATTGTCGAAGCAGGTGTCGTTGCCCGGGAACTAGAATGTGCGGTGTTGGGAAACGACCATCCTAAAGCGTCAGTTGTCGGAGAAATTACTTTTGAAAGCGATTTCTATGACTATGAAACAAAATATACTGCAGGTAGAGCCAAATTATTAATTCCTGCACCTGTACCCGAATCTGTTGCTGCGGCAATTCAAGAAATGTCATTACAAGCTTTTGCTGCAGTTGATGCGGCAGGCTTAGCACGAGTCGATTTCTTCTACATTGAAGCCACAGGAGAAGTTTTGATTAACGAGATCAACACGCTACCAGGCTTTACAGCAACAAGTATGTATCCACAAATGTGGGAAAAAAGTGGCGTGCCCTTCACGGAATTAGTCGATCAACTTATTCAGTTGGCATTAGAACGACATCGTTAAAGGTTAGTGGTCAGTAGCTAGTGGTTATTAGAGTAGGTGAGAGTAAATAGTGAGTAATAATTTCTTCTTCTGCATACTTACTCTAAAAAACCCCGATCGCTGACTTTCCGATCTATTAGATAATGAAACAAACAGGGTGTACGCCGCTGGCATTTAGTTATGGACGAAAATCAAAGTACACAGCAGTCATCACGACAACGTAGCGCTCTACAGTTGGCCCGTGCCAGACGCCGAGGTTCGGCAAAATCATCAACCTTCTTCAATTCGGTACTTGCACTGCTGCGTTCGCCTTGGCTGCTTTGGCCTTTGCTGTGGTTAATTCTATTACTAGCCGCGACACTGTCTATTTTTAGTTTAACTTTTGCTGGTTTTGTCGATCGCCCAGAATCAACACCACTCGTTGTTCAAGTACCTGAAGCAACCATTATTAATAGCAATCGCCTGCTTGTATGGATAATTGGTGCGATCGTTATCTGTGCAGCGGGCTATTGGGTTGTCTTCCGACAATTAAAAGGCTCTTCACAGCCAATAAGAAAGCGTCAACGCCGTCAACGACGCAGATCGCGTAACCGACAACGGCAAGTGCAAATGTTACAAGCACAACAGCCTTCTACGACTCCTAGTGCAAAACCACCTAGTGTCGAACCAAATACATCTATTCCAACTTCCACACCTACATTGCCTGTCACTGAGGTGACAGAACATAGAAGCTCTGAACCACCTGTTGTAGAGGTCACAGAACCTAACTCCGTATCGGCGAGTCATGGTAGTAGTGAAAACCCAGTCATTACAATTTTGCCTCCGGAAGACGTGCAACCAGTAGATGTCGAAAAAGTCTCGCTTGCAGAAATGATGGATATTCGCAAGCGTCGCTCGCTGGCTGCGATTTTGGGTAAAACTTATGATGAGGAAACAGAAGACGGAATATAGTAGAGGTTAGGGGTCAGGAAGCGGGGTTAGATAGTTGACGAGAGATACTTTATTGTGCATTATTTGTTGAGCAGAAGGAGCGATCGCCAATCGGCAACCGCTTTTTGATGCCATAGCCAATGCCTCTCTAACTGCTGCGGTTGAAAGTTTACAGGATCTTCTGCTAAAACTTTTTCTCGGAGCTTTACTGCTTCATTGATGAGTTTTGCTTGTTCGTTAGGCGGTTGATTCGGCACAAAGTGCTGCAATACTAATGCAAGTCCTGCATATGTCGTAAGCAGTTCTCTGTTATCTTGCGTTAAGGGCTGTTGATTCGCTAAATACAATGCTTCAAACCACGCTTCATTCGCTTGACTCCAATTGTCTTGTGCATAGTAGGCAAAGCCTAAAGCATTGTAGTATTTTATGTCAGGCTTTTGTTTGAGCGCAGCTTCCCAATAACGACGCGCTTGTTCTATTTGTGAAGACTGCCATGCCAAACGTCCGCGTAGAAACAAGATTCTATCAGAATTAGCAGACCGAGGAACAGCTTTCAGTGCTGTGTCAGCATATTGTAAGGCGTTGCGGTTGAGTAGTTCTTCAACTAAGGCTTGTGCCAGGCTCAATTCTCCTTGATGAAGTTGAGCGATCGCGATCGCTGTGATTTCTTGGCTACTCGCATTTTGCCAGTTGCGCTTATTTAGCCGATTCCAAGCTGAAGATGCTAAAGAGCTAGCAATTTGATTTGGTTGCTGATATTCCCACCAGATACTCGCGATCGCAACGGTTGCCATCATGAAACTGCCAATTACAAGTGCGGTCAAGACATCTGATTTGCCTCGCGGTGGCGGTGTAGATAACCTCGAACTTGGTTCGTTACTTGGGGTTGTAGACGGTGATGCTGCAAGTTGACTCAAGATATTGGCAACAACAGCCGAATCTTCGGCATAGTCGGGATCGCTATCGTCAATTTCTTCAAGTAACGTTTCATTCCACTGTTGTTCTGCCAGCGACTCGCGCTGTATATCATCGAGAAGTAAAGCCCAATCGTATTGTTCTTGATTCTCAGTTGCGGCTGCACTCCGGCTAACTTTCACTGCGATTTGAGGATCGGTAATTAAAAAGCGCTCTGCTGTATGGAGAAATTCCCAGGGTAAATCGACCAAGCAACTTGCAGCAATTTCTAAGTGTAATGACAGTACGGCTTGTTTTTGCTGGGCTAAGTTTTGTGCTACGTGCCAACTTTCTGCAACTTTTCCTGTAAACAATGCAGTATAAAGTTGTTTTCCTAAAAAAACTAAGTTTGCATTTAAGTTATGGCGATCGCCTAGATGTACAGCCTCTTTAATTTGTTCTGTATAACTTAACCAATGTGCTACATCCCAAGCTCTAACTTCCTTTGCCTGTGGCACTGTGGGCGGTAATTTTTCAGTGCTTACTTGGTAAGAATTGTCACTACCAGTTACGCAGAGGTGAAATTCTAGCGTCACAGTTGCTCCTATTGCACGAAAAAAGGAAAAAAGTTCGCAACACAGGAAAATCTTTGCTGTTGAACTCTGAAACAGCTGTTTTCTATCGCCCATTTGGGGTTAGCAACTTTATTTTCCAGATTTTTCTTCACCTATTCCACAGATTTACTTAACTAAATGCAACTATCAATTAAGTAAGCGGGAGGGTTGGTAATTAAAGTAACTGGTCATTGGTAAGAATCTTGATTCCCTATTACCCATTACCCCTTACCCAACAAATGTTACGTATGATATTTAGTTAATACCCACCCACTTATTCAATTTTAACTAATTACATTAGATGCATTTTTATCCACAAAGTTTCTCCAACTATCCGAGTTGTCATATTTGTGTAAGTTGCGCTATAATATATACCCTCTTGATTAATTTTTACCAATCTTTCCAAATCGCAACTCATGAAAAAATTAATCTATTCTTTAGATTTTATTATTTTCAACTAAATTAGTTAACGTGACGGTAAATATTGTCCAACCTTGAGCGCTTGTTACATTGATCGTTCCTTGTAAGTGTTCGACAAGTTTTTGTACTAAAGCCAGCCCTAACCCTGTACCGCCTTGTTGCCAGCGATCGCTTTGCGGAATGCGGTAAAATTTTTCAAAAATTCGCGGTAATTGCTCCTGGGGAATTTCTGCTTGATTTTCAACGCTGAAAATTGTTTTTACTCTTGATAAATCTGTATTTGATGCAACTTCTTCGGGCGATCGCGCGTCAATTTGACTAATAGTTAAGACGATCTTTCCACCCGCAGGAGTATATTTGCATGCATTATTTAAAAGTTCTACTAAAATTCGCTCGACGCTAGCCCGACCAGAAACTAAAGGTGTTAAATTAGGGCTAATATTCACTTGCAGTATTTGTTGACGTTGTTCGCTGCGATGCGCAAATGGCTTAATTATTTTTGTTGCCCAATCGTTTAAATGAATAGCTTCAGCAAGTAAAATTGGATAAGTTGCTAACTCAAGGCGTTGTAAATCTAATAAATCATTGATTAGCTCAGTTTCCCGCGTGCATTCTGCTTGCAAGATTTCTAAGTACCGCCGACTTTTTTCGATATTATTAGATGAAAGTAGTAGCATTTGAATCGCCATTTTCATATTGGCGATCGGAGTACGTAATTCGTGCGAAACAGTACTTAAAAAATCATCTTTGAGTTGATTAAGTTTTTCTAATTGAGCAACAAGTCTTTCTTGTTCAATTTGCTTTTGACGAGCTTCTTTTGCTTGCTGGCGTTCTGTAATATCGCGAAATACTAATACCGCACCTGTAATATTGCCTTTGTCGTCGCGGATTGGTGCTGCACTATCATCAATTGGAATGGCTGTTCCGTTTTTGGTAATTAAAAGTGTTTCTTCGGCGATCCCAACTGTAGTTCCTTGTTTCAAAGCTTGGATAATCGGGCTGTCTACTTTTTGCCCAGATACTCCATTTGTGATATTAAAGATTTCTGTTGCGTCTCTACCGTAGGCTTCCTCTTGCGTCCAACCAGTAAGCGACTCGGCTACAGGATTCATAAAAGTTACTGTTCCGCAAGCATCGCTAGTAATCACAGCATCGCCAATGCTTTTAAGTACTGTGGCTAGCCATCGTTCGCTTTGTCGCAGCTTTTTTTCGATTTGATGCTTTGTTAGTGTAATTTCAATTGTTGTTTTTAACTCTTTCTCTTTAAAAGGTTTTAAAATATAACCAAATGGTTCTGTTGTCTTCGCGCGTTCTAATGTGCTGTCATCAGCATTAGCGGTTAGGTAAACTATCGGAATATTCAAATCATCATAAATTAGCCGTGCTGCCTCGATTCCATCAAGTTCTCCTTTTAAATGAATATCCATTAAAATGAGGTCAGGGTTCTTTTCTATTGCTTTATTGATTGCTTCCTTTCCCGAACAAACAACACCAACCACAGCGTATCCAAACTTAGTTAGCCGATTTTGTATATCTTTGGCAACAAGAAGCTCGTCTTCTACGATTAGGATACTTGCCTTACTCATTAGGAATACTTATCAATTTCAAGAGATTTGACGCTCAAAACTTAATATTGAACTCTGCACCACTGTCACTATGAATATCTAAACTACCTTCTAATTGTTGCGTTAAAGCAGAGACAATTTGTAAGCCTAAAGAATCTGTGGTGTTTGGATTCACATGTTTCGGTAATCCTATACCATCATCTTTAATGGTGAGGTGATATCGATCATCTAGGGCAGCCAAATTGATATAAATGTTGCCTTTTTTATGATTTGGGAAAGCGTGTTTTAAAGAATTAGAAATTAATTCATTAATAATTAAACCACATGGAATGGCAATATCTAAACTCAACAAAATACGTTCGATATTCAGATGTAAAATAATTCTTTCCGAAGAAACATCATACGAGCTAAACAGATTAGCGACTAAATTTTGAATATAATCTGCAAAATCAATTTTTGCTAAATCGCGTGATTGGTATAATTGTTCGTGAATTAACGCCATTGAAGCTATTCGGTTTTCACCAGTTTTTAAAATTTCTAGCGTTTGTTGGTCTGTAATGTATCCTGATTGTAAACTAAGTAAACTAGAAATAATTTGTAAATTATTTTTGACACGGTGATGAATTTCTTTGAGTAAGACTTCTTTTTCAACAAGCGAAGCTTGAATTTGATCGGCGATTTGTTTTTGCTTCGTAATATCGCGGAGAATCCCACTAACGCGGATGACTTTACCCGCCATGTCATAACTCACTTTTCCTTGATTAGCCATCCAGCGGATTGAGCCATCAGGATGAACTAAACGAAATTCTGTGCTGTAGAGATGCTTACTCTCTGAAGTAGATTGAAGCCGAAGTTCTTGCAGCACGCGATCGCGATCTTCAACGTAGATTAAATTAAAAAACTCAGTTGCCGTATTTATTTTTGTTTTTGGTGGCAAGCCGATAACACTAGGGGCATTATCAGAGTGACTAATTTCATCGGTTAAAGTATTCCAATCCCACGCTACCATATCAGCCGCACTCAAGGCAAAGCGCAAGCGTTCTTCACTTTGTCGTAGTGATTCTTCAATGCGTCGGCGCTCGCAAATCTCTGTTTTTAACTCTTCGTTTGCTTTTGCTAGTTGTGCTGTTCGATTTTTAACTCGCAGTTCTAGTTCATCGTGCGCTTTTTGTAACGCGAGTTCAGCACGATCGCGTTCTTGTTGCGCCTGAGCATTCTTAATAATGATTGACAGGTATTGCGTAATAACAATTAATGTACCAATTTCGTGGTTACTCCACTTGCGCGGCTGCGGTGCGTCAAAGCGCAACAAACCAATTAAATGATCCGAGCATTGTAATGGCACGTCAACAAACGCTTGAACGCCATAGCTACGAAACAAGGCACCGTTTTGCGACGTAAAGCGGAGATCCTGCG
The DNA here is from genome assembly GCF_002939305.1 of Chroococcidiopsis sp. TS-821. Taxonomy (NCBI): domain Bacteria; kingdom Bacillati; phylum Cyanobacteriota; class Cyanophyceae; order Chroococcidiopsidales; family Chroococcidiopsidaceae; genus Chroococcidiopsis; species Chroococcidiopsis sp. TS-821. The sequence continues at coordinate 52,390 of NZ_MVDI01000004.1, forward strand.
CGATGTCTTCTACCACAATTGGTACATTCATTTGTATCGCTTGTAGATAGTCTGGCATTGTCTGCAAATCGAATGTAGCTCCCTGAAGTGAGGGTATTCCTGTGGGCTCTAGCGAATGAATGACAGTCATAGTGCCATTTTGATCGATTATCGAGTAAGCAACGCGGAGCACCGGAAAACATTCACTGATTTGTCGCACAGTGCGTTTAATAATCTGCTCTACTGACATACCTAGCATCATTGCGGTTGAGATGCTATTAATCAGTTGCAGTCGAGTTTGACTATCTAATAAAGCCTCTTCAATTTGCTGGCGTTCAATAATTTCGCTGTACAGCTGCTCATTAGCGTTTTGTAACTCAAAGGTGCGGCTCTGTACTCTAAGTTCTAATTCTTCCTTAGCCTTTTGTAAAACGATTTCTGCTTGATGATGCTCGGTAAAATCATGAATAACTTTGGCAAAACCACGCAAGCAACCATTGTCATCGCGTAACGCAGTAATAACGCAACCTGCCCAAAACCACGTACCGTTACTCCGCAAATGCCAAGTTTGCGCTTCTGCACGCCCAAGTGCGATCGCTTGTTCTATTTCTTGTTGCGGCTTGCCACTACTAATATCTTCAGGGGTAAATAAAGAAGAAAAATGCTTACCTAAAATTTCTGCTTCTTTATACCCGAATAAGTGTTCTGCCCCTACATTCCAGCTAACAATGTGAGCATCAGCATTGAGCATAAATATTGCATACTCGCTAACACTTTCGACGAATAAACGAAAGCGTTCTTCGCTTTGTTGTAAATTTTCTTGATAGCGTAAAGCTTCTAGTCTTCTTGTTTCTGCTTGTTTTTTTGCAGTACTTAACTCTGCGACGACACACGTAATTGCAGCTCCTTCAAAGATGAATAAGCTTAGCTTTATCGCATAACCTACAGTATTAACTACGAAAGAATGAAACGGCGAAATCAAAAAATAATCGGCGCATAAAGCCGCTAAAATTGTCGCAAATATTCCACTTGACTTGCCACCGTACCAAGTACTAACGACGATTGCAAAGAAAAACAATAAGAAGGGACTTTCATCATCAATTAGTGGTGCAAGTAACAGTTTGACGAGCAGGGTAAGGCATATTGTAGCTATAGCTACAGTATAGCGACCCCTTAAAAAATTCTTTTTTCTCCCAAAATAAACAGCCATACAATTAGCTTTAGTAGCACAACTAACAACTTTTGTTAGTAGTACTTAGACGCATTTCTAAATCGACGACATGCTTTAGTCTTTCTCCTAATTTTCGTTCCATAATTCTGATGTTTCCTACATGCTTGATTAACCTATAGTTTTTAACAAATATAATTTTCTTCATAAAAATTATTTTATGTTGTTTCATTAAGCATATCTACATGGTTTAATTATTTTGAGCGTAAATCTTCTGAAGTGATTTCGCACTTTGCAACTATCTTATGCAAGATTTCAGCGTGTTTTCGCTTGCCAAGAGAAAATTTCTGTGTTAATTAGTGTACAGGGCATCCGCATGTGGATGGTATAAGTTCTTTCAGATGTGTATCAATACCGCCATTAAGGCAAGGTTTGCGCTTATCCGAAAAAACTGGGCAAACGCAAACTACTGCCTTAATTAACTTTGAGCCCCCGCTCTTTGCTATAGCAACGACCTAATTACCTATTACCCGTGATACTACTATTGTTTACCCAAAAGCGAGTCATCGTAGTGCGCGAGTAAATCCGCCGGAGCGTCATAAATTGCTTTTGCGCCTTCGAGTTGCGCGTCTTCAAACCCTCCGCAACGCAATGCGATTGTGCCAACACCAACAGCACTCGCCGCTTGAATATCGTATGGTGTATCTCCTAGCATCAATACGGCATCGGGTGGCAGTTCTAATTTACTTAAGGCAGCTTCGACAATATCAGGTTCGGGTTTAGAAGCTTCAGCATCACTCGATGTTGTTGCTTCGTCGAGTAAGTCGTCTACCTTTGCCGCTTTGAGTAAAACTTCTAGCTCTTGACTTGTCGCCGAACTAGCAATAATCAACCTTAGTCCTTGCTGTTTCATCCGCTGTACTAATTCTCGCGCTCCTGGAGCGGCTTCTAGCTTGGGTCCATACTGCTCGATGATTAGTTGTTTGCGCCGTTCAGAAATCTTTTTCCCGTCGCCTTCTTCTTTATTTAGCCCTGGCACCATTCTTGGTATCACCTTATCACCGCCCATTCCGATCAGCGGTCGGACTTGTTCAAATGAGATGTGATATCCATAGTCTGCAAATGCATCAACCCACGATTGAGCATGAGCATCATTACTCAACACTAGCGTACCATCTACATCCACAATCACTGCTTGTACCACGTAATACTCTCCTCTTAGCAGTAGGGTAGCGTCATTTTTTAAAGTTACCTATTTCCTTGACAAAACTGCATACCCTATTGTGGAGAATTGAGGTGTCAACAATCTGCGACTTCAGACGTATACAATAAATAACTTAAGTAAGCGAGTGAAAATAAACGTGACTAGAAAAGTTGGTCATTGGTCATTGGTAAGAATATTGCGCAACACATTTCCCATTACCTATTACCGCGTTTTTCAACCTCGACTAGTGTGATATTTAGTTATCACCTAATTACGTTCTATGCTACGTCTTTAATTAACACTTTCTGACCCACGAGGATAGATAATGGAGCGAGCAGTTATTAAGTTTTCATCAGAAGATTGCGGCATTTGCCATAAAATGTCATTTTATGACCAAAAGGTAAGTGAAGAGCTAGGATTAAAGTTTATTGACGTAAAAATGCAGGATACGGCAACTTATCGCAAGTATCGTAAGATTCTGCTAACGCAGTACCCTGATAAAGCAGAAATGGGATGGCCTACCTATCTTATCTGTGATTCCCCTGAAGGCGAATTTAAGATTTTAGGTGAAGTCAAAGGCGGTCATCCCAAGGGAGAATTTAGAAGTAAACTACAAGCAGTGTTAGATTCTGCAACAGTTTAGCTAAATGACTAATCGCTAACAGGTTCAAACGATCGCACTTCGAGGACAGGTCCAATCATTGCAATTGTCATGACATCTTCGCGGATCTGTCCTGTGACTTTAACTTTTTTGCCTGGTTGCAGCAAGTCTTTGGGGGCGTTATGAAGTTCATAAGTTGTGCCGTCGTCTGCGGTTAGCGCCCACGCGCCAGTACCCATGTCGCTGCGTTGAATCGTTCCTGTAACAGTCGTACTCATGTTGGTTGCTCCACTTTGACGGCTAACACTGCGAGGCTGTAACACATTAAAGCATTAACGAACAGAAATACACGGGCGATCGCACCGCTACCCATACCCCAAACCGCGGGCGAGACGACGGCATTCACACCCAAACACGCTGCAACACCCAACGCCGTACCGATCGCAAACCACTTCCAAACAGGTTTATTCAAAAAGAAGGCAACGAGGAGAAACGGAATCAAAACGCTAGCGAATAAGGGATTTAAGATATTGTTACCCGCGATCGCATTGCCCATTTCAGGAATTGAACTGCCCATTATGCGGAAGGGAACTTGCGGAAAATCAAAGATGTAGAACCCGCGTAAGAAGAATAACCCTGAACTTCCGGCAACTAAACCACCAAATAATGACCAACTCCAAGTAAACGGAAAGTAAACGCGTAAAAACCAAGCGAGGAGATAAGAACCCAAGACCATCGCCAGTTTCGGAAGTAACGCCACCGCACCACCATCAATCCAAAAGCGCGGATTGAGATAACCGTTATCGCGCAACCACCGGAAGAAATCGCGAAAACTGATTTGTCCGCGTACCGCAAGTTTCACTGCCGCTGCTGCATCGAGTTGTCCTGCACCGTAATGATTTAAAGTATCATTCTTGACGCGCATAGCAGATTTTTTCAAGACATTTCGCACTTGATCTGGTTCTTTGACGCCAGTTGCTTTGATTAACGCCGCGACACCAGCAACGTGAGGGGCTGCCATACTTGTTCCTTGAAAAGAAACAAACATCGCTTGTCCATCAGCATTAATCGTTTCTTGCAGAATTCCTCCTGCCCCCGTACCCACACCACCAGGCGCAGAAATATCAACACCTGCACCAAAGTTAGAATAAGGGGCTTTTTCTCCGGCAGCATCAAGGGCAGAAACACCAATTACGTGCGGGTAACGCGCCGGATACGACGCTGAATTTTTGTTCGCGTTACCTGCTGCTGCAACGATTACGACACCTTTACGATGCGCATAGGCGATCGCGTCTTTGAGTAAGTGACTCTCACCAGCACCACCCAAACTCATATTAATCACATCCGCCTTGTGGTCAGCTGCAAATTTAATCGCTTCGGCAATATCCGCAACCGTGCCACCTCCAGAAGCACTCAATACTTTTAATGGCATGATAGTCGCTTCATACGCTATTCCCGCAACGCCGTAATTGTTATTCGTCGATTGGGCAATTGTCCCCGCGACGTGCGTTCCATGCCCGCTATCATCTGTCGCCGTTTCGCGGTTATTCACAAAGTCATAACCACGTACAAACTTGGTTTGCTTTAAGTCGGGAACCGGAGAAACACCCGTGTCAATGACGGCAACTGTGACACCGCTACCTTTCGTTTCATCCCACGCCGACTCGACTTTGATTGAGCGTAAATTCCACTGTTTGTTGTAGTCCGGATCGTTGGGAACTTCTAACGCCTTATAAATGTAGTTCGGTTCAATATATTCAGTGGACTTGGCAACAGGAGACTTGCGCAGGGCTTTAAGAGTTGCCCGATCCCCCTTGACAATGTACACATTATCTGGTTTAGAAAAGATACTATTTAATTGAGGGGCGAGGTTAAATTGCTGGGCGATCGCACTGAGTTGATTGTCAATTTGGGATATCGGAATATCTTCCCGAAAGTCCAGCACAATTTCCTCAAATTCACCCTGACTTGCTAAGCCTTTGAAATTGAACAAGCCAAAACATAGTCCAATTAAAACCAAGCCTACTAGTAATTTTTTCATATCTTGCTTCGGCACTAGTTTTACGATCAACATAACGTATGTACCGTCGCTCTTGCCTTGATGTTGCAAGATAGTTACAGTGTGAGAGCGAATACGCTCACTAAGTATAAATACGGAACGGTTGGATTATGGAACGCGGAATTTTGTGGTTAGCACTGCTAGCTGTTTTTATTTGGTTAGCATGGCAAGGGAAAAACGAATATCAAAAAGTTGAAAACTATCGCGTGTGGGCTGAACAATTTGAACGAGCTAAATACGATATTTATGCCGTTTTGGGTCAAAAAGGAACAAATATAACTTGGGGAAAACCGACTCAAAAAGGGCTTGTTGAACTCGAAACTTTTTCGTTAAAAGACGTGCAATCAATTCAACTATTAGTTGATAGCCAAATTGTTAATTTAAATAACCTACCCCGTAAAGGTCGCGATGTTGCTTTAGAATTTCTGCTACCATCCACGCAAATACGCATTCCCTTTACAGAAATTCCCCTAGCCGCCGAATGGGGTAAATTTTTACAACAAGAATTACAACGCCTAAAATTGGAACAAACCGATTAAAAAACTGGTCAATCTATTTAAGAAAGAGGTTAGCAGATTTGCAAAAAAAGTACTTCTTTACCATCTCACGATCCTAACCTGAAATTAAAACTGTGTGAGTTCATGCAGGTGGACTGCGTTCATCTAGCGGTGACTGAATTCACCAGTGCTTTGGAAATTTAATCCTATGAAAAAAGTCGTCACATTATTAAGTGTCGTCTGGCTACTAAGTGCTTGTAATTCACTTTCCCAATCAGCTAATAATACAAACTCTTGTCCACAACCTACAGCAGCCGTTCAAGTAGAGCCAAACCCACAAATAGGCTACTTTGAGCCTTTTGATTATCAGATTCGAAATATCGTCAAAGATAATAATAAAATAAAATTTCAAACAACAAAATACGACTTCGTTTTTTGTCGTAGTAACAATAATTGGACTGTGCAAGCAGGAACTTTACCTAGCGAATTGCAACCACCGCAAAACTACTCGCAAGTCGTAAAAGAAATTGTTAATCCAGCCTTCAAATCGATTACTTTTAATGAAAGAACGTATCAATATCGTGTCCGGCTAGAACCAAATTACACCTTAAGTGAAGGTGACATCTTATCGCGCCCAGAAGTATCGCCAGAAAACGACAAAGTTGTATTTGAATTAACCACTCCTGACAGTCAACAACCGCAGCAAACAATTCTATATACTCTCAAAGATTTACAAACATCTGCTGTACAAAACGGATTTTCCAGTATCGGTACGCGATTGGGGGTTCCCCAAATTACAGCTGCGGTAACGGATGGACAACGTATTTGGTGGGCGATCGCATTTGAGCAAGGCGAAGGTAATAATGGTATCGCTACGATTGTCAGCTACCAACCGCAAACTAATCAGTTGACGTTATTTCAACCTCAAGAAATTACCTCGCAACAAATTACCGATTTAGTCGTGACAGGTGAAGAAGATACGCCTACATTGTGGTTAGGGACGAAGATTAGTGGAGAAGGCAATCCAAATATTCCAGCCTATGGGCTAGTTGCTTATCGCCCAAATTTAGTCAATCCGAATGCGAGTAGTCTTAAGGCTTATACTGTTCACAATAGTCCGCTTGTGGGGGCAATTCCGACACAACTTGAAGTCGAAGGCAAAACACTGTGGGTAGGCACAGGAAACGGTATTTGTCAAGTGCAATGGCAAGCTGCTGAAAACCCCGATCGCTGGTTGTGTTGGCGGTTTGCGTTGATGGCTAAACTGCCTTCAGAAGCCCGAATTTATCGTGGATTGCTCGAAAAAACTCCGGCGGCGACGCTACCGAATACTCAAAGTGAAGTTGAAGTTTTGTGGTCGCAGCCCCTCGATTATCAAACACGTCAAAGTCGCTACGAAGTTCGCTACCAGCCAGGTTTCACAGTAACGCTGAATGAAGGGGCAAAACCTGCACAATTTCCCCAGTGGATTGCACCAGGAGAACCAGCAATTGATTGGGTCGGTTCCGAATGGCATTGGCAGGGCGATCGCTTTGTACGCGGCTGGGATGAAGTAGCAGAAAATGATGTTGGCGGTGGTCCTCGCGGAATTGCATCTAGTATGAATGTAGAACCCAATCGCCCTAGTAATTTCAACGCTATGCGCGGCGATCTAGAAATACTCGCAATTTCTGAAAATACGACAACGCTAAAGCATTACTCCGGTTGGGTTGACGACGTACTCAATCCTTATTTAACCGTTGTGCCGCAAGCAAGAGGGCAAACACAACCGAATCCTTTAACTAAATTAGAGCAATAGAAGCTCACAATGGTTGCGTAACTAACCTCTTATGACTGACGCAATCTTAGTGTTTTAATAGAACCCCCTCCAAAAAAGCAGCTACTCATAGAAGCAATGATTGTTCAAGGTGGCTGTTGTAAGTCCTGAACTCTAACCCCTATTACTAGCACTTCTGCCAACTAATTTGGCAATAGAAGCAACTAGCTGTACTGGTTCAATCGGTTTTGTGGCATGAAGTTGAAACCCTGCAGCTAAAGCGCGTTGACGGTCTTCGTCCCTCGCGTAGGCGGTTAATGCGATCGCCGGTATGTTTTTCCCGCACTCTGGTGCTAATGCCCTAATTTTTTGAATCAAACTATAACCATCTTCTTGCGGCATGCCAATATCGCTTACAAGGATATCTGGCGGTGATTGTTCGATAGCATCGAGTGCTGCATTTACTGAGGCAACTTCTTGCACGCGTGCGCCATATTCTTCTAATACAGTCGATATATAATCGCGAATATCCGCTTCATCATCAACGACAAGAACGCGCAATCCGGTAAGTGGGTTTGCTGTATCTATCAGCGCGGATGACGTACTAGAATTTTGTCCGGCTACTTGCTGATTCTGGATACACAGCGGCAATTCAACCGTAAAAGTAGCCCCTTGTCCTTCTCCAGCGCTAGCAGCGTAAATGCGACCGCGATGCAGTTCGACTAATTGCCGAACGATCGCCAGTCCCAAACCTAAGCCGCCATTGCCTCGGCTACTAGAGTTATCAGCTTGCCGAAATCGCTCAAACACAAATGGTAAAAAACTGGCACTGATACCTTTTCCTGTATCGCTAACTGCAATTTGAACAACCGTACCAACTTGTTGCGATCGCACAGTAATACGCCCACCATTTGGTGTAAATTTAATCGCGTTCGATAGTAGATTCCAAATCACTTGTTGCAACCGCGCAAAATCTCCGGTAACAAGAACAGATGAAGAGGTTGGTACCTCATGAACTAACTCAATTGATTTTGTATCGGCTGCGAGTTGTACTGTTTCAATTGCCGCATTGATCACAGCGAGGATATCAACCGTATCAATATTAAGATGAATTTTGCCGCGAATAATCCGCGATATGTCAAGTAAATCTTCGAGTAATTGTAATTGTGCTTGACCGTTGCGTTCGATTGTTTCTAAGGCACGCTCCATGGTGGTAGCATCAAACTGACGCGTCCGCAGTAATCTTGCCCAGCCTAGCATCGCATTCAGTGGCGATCGCAACTCGTGCGAGACGATGGCTAAAAATTCGTCTTTACTGCGATTGGCACTTTCGGCTTCAGCGCGTGCAGCTTGTTCGCTGGCAAGAAGGTCCGCGCGTTCTTTTTCCGCTTGCTTGCGTACGCTAATATCTCGTGCGACAACTTGTGCGGCTGGTTTTCCACTGTAAATAAAAGGGAAAGCAGCGACTTCCACATCGACGACACTACCATCCAATCGCACAAATTTTTCTTCAATGAACGGCACAGATTTTCCTGCCTGGATTTCCTGCATTCGTTCTTGTGCGATCGCTTGACTTTCTGAATGAATAATATTTAAAACTGGTTGACCAATGAGTTGCTCTACGTTCTCAGCATTAAGTAGCTTTACGGCTGCACTGTTAGCAAAGACAAGCTTACCTTCACATTGAACAAAAAGCGTATCCGGCATTAATTCCACTAGTTTACGATATTTTTCTTCACTTTCTCGTAAGACTTGCAAATGACGTTGACGTTCGGCAAGAATTGCTTGACGTTCTGCACGCGTTTGCCGCTCTTGTTTGACTTTAGCAGCATAATTGCGAAAAAATTCGCTTAATCTTGGTTCCTCAGCAACCAAAAATCTCAGATTGTCTAAAACTCGTTTATCGGCTTCATACGAAACTTCCGGATTAGCTTCCATCCACACGTGACAAGTCTTGACATAGGCAACAAATGCAACTAAATGTTGATAATTACTTGCCCCTAAGATTTGACGTAGCTGGGTGCGGTAGCTTTCTGCGGCTTCGCCTTCTAGAGAGATAAATATGGCGCAAGCAAGTAAACTTTCTTCTAGTTCTGAATTTGCCGCAGGTAAAACATCTAGCTGGGAGTATGCGGCGAGTCGCTTTAAGTGCAATTCAATTTCTTCTATATTCGGTGGTGGAGTTTCCAATAGCTGCAAGACTTCTGCTGCTTTCATCCCCAACGGACGTAAAGTACAGCTATGACAAACCATGCAGTAAGGAACAGTACAGAAGCGCGACAAGTAAGCACTCAGCTTTTCCTTAAAGACCGCCGATAAGGGATTATGGATATAAGCAATAAGTGTTTGCTGCCATAAATTTTCCAACACTTGAGAGTTATGCAGTGCTGGACTAAAGAATGGCGGAAAAAAACCAAACTTATCCTCGATCTCTGCTTTAATTTGCTCGCTCGTGCGCATTCTCAACCTGTTGTACAATTCTTAATTTTAAATAAATTTGTGGGTGACAAAAACCTGGGTGACAACTCTTGTATATTTCCACTAAAGTGCTAAGTCAAAAACTAGCTGTTGTGCTGTGCCATCATCACTAAATCGTTGTTCGCCAACTCCCACAAGCTCAACAATAACTTCGCGGTTAGGTAACGACCAATTTCCCTGACGCTGATTAATACTCACAACTACGCGGTTTTCTTCAGTATTTACGCTGATTTTTGTAGTCGCATAGGCATCATCTCGATAAGCAAACGTATGCCCATCGTCTTCGTAAAGCGTAAATTCACCATTACCCTGCCAAACACGTATTGTTAACGGGTCGAGCGATCGCTCATCGACATACTGCATCACTGGTTGCATCGGTATAATCGCACCCGCCTTCGCATAAAGTGGCATAGTTTCCAGAGAGGCGTGCGCGAGGATGTGCGTTGGTCCAGTATAAGAGGCACCACTCCACCAGTCGTACCACGTGCCTGCGGGTAAGTAAACCGCACGATGCTCGACGCCAGGACGATAAATCGGTGCAGCCATCAGTGAGGAACCGAGTAACACTTGGTCGTGCAGCGCGTACGTATGCGGATCGTTGGGAAAATCGTATAGTAAAGGACGTAAAATCGGCGCGCCTGTCGTTGTCGCTTCCCAAAACAGCGTATAAATGTACGGCAATAGCTGGTAACGCAAATTAAGATATTCGCGGCAAATCTTTTCAGTGCGATCGCCAAACGACCATGGTTCGTGTTGTGCAGTTGTCAGCGCCGAGTGTCCGCGCATAAACGGATACAGTATTCCCACTTGCATCCACCGCGCAAATAATTCTGCTGTAGCATTACTCGCAAATCCACCAACATCGCACCCGACAAATGCAACTCCCGATAGCCCCATATTGCACAGCATCGGTAGCGACATTTCTAGGTGATCCCACAATGAATGATTATCACCCATCCACACCGATGACCACCGCTGAATTCCTGCATACCCCGATCGCGTCAACACAAACGATCGCTCAGTTGGTCGCAGTTTCTCCAAACCTTCCGCACAAGAACGCGCCATCATTAATCCATATAAGTTATGCGTCTCTGCGTGTGTCGCGCGGTCGTCTCCTTGCGGTGCATCCAACGGAAACCAAATCTTATCACCTTCATCCCCAAACGGGCGATCGCTAATGGCAGGTTCGTTCATATCGTTCCAAATTCCGGCAACGCCAATATCAGTTAAACTTTGGTGTAATTCTCCCCACCACTGGCGCACCTCAGCACGCATAAAATCAGGAAATACAGCTTTATCGGGCCATACGTAGCCGTGAAATAGCTGTCCGTCAGCTTTGCGTACAAAATAATTGCCTGTAACTCCTTGGTCGAAAACGTGATAGTCTGCTTCTGGCTCGTACTTCACGCCAGGGTCAATAATCGTCACCGTTTTAAAGCCAGCTTCCGCGAGTTCTTGGATTAACTTCTCTGGATGCGGAAACCGCTGAGGACTCCAGGTAAACACGCGATATCCTCGCATATAGTCGATATCTAGATGAATCACATCACAGGGAATGCGGCGATCGCGAAACTCTTGGGCAAGTTTGCGGACGATTATTTCCGATTCGTAACTCCAGCGACATTGGTGATAACCCAAAGCCCATTTGGGCGGTAAAGCCATGCGCCCTGTTAACTGCGTGTAGGTATCAAGAATTTTGGCAGGTGTCGGACCATAAATAATGTAGTAATCTAACTCACCCGCGTGCGTTTCCATTCTCCAGATTCCTGGCTGTTCGACACCAATATCAAAGCGACTCCAAAACGTCGTATTAAAAAAGATGCCATAACCGACTTCCGGACGCAAAGCAATAAAAAATGGAATCGCTTGATACATCTCGTCAGTCAGCGAACCGTAGTCTAACGCATCCGTTGTCCAGTTCGTTTTGACTTCACTGCGTTTATCTAATAAGCCTGTACGTTCGCCAAACCCGTAAAAATGCTCGTCAGCCGCAATTTGCTTCCAAGCTGCTGTTGTTCCTAAGCGCCAGCCAATTCCTGGTGCAGCATCAACTGCAAAAGGACGATTTGCTATATCAAAGCAAGCAATTTGACAGTTTTCGCGTTGGACAACGATACGCAATTGTTCAGTTTGAATTTCAATGGTAGTAGCAGTTTCCTGCACCTCAAATGATGGAATTTGCCACGCTGCATCATCCTTGGTCACTGCCCACGATCGCCTTGGTGTAAACTCTCCTGTAGGTGCAACCCGCACGCGAATCAAATGAGGGGTAAGGATACTAAGTGTCAAACACGACTTGCCACAATCAAATCTGACACAGTGTTGTTCTTGAGAAATATTTTGTACTGCGCTGAGTGTTTCCCACGGCTGTTCGTCAATTGGTAGTTGTCCAAAATATTGCGGCATAAAGCATAAGGCGTTATTTTCATCGGCAGTCAGTGTATGTTGCCGAGGATAAAAATGACAAGCGCATTGAGGTAGAGTCTCTCGTAATTCTTTGGATTTATGAATTCTGTTGTGTTATCTGTTTGTAAAACACCGAAGAGAAATGCCCCCTAAATTTCTCACGAGTGGGAGACTTTAAGTTGGTTCCTTAATTTTGGGCAAAGATTAAGAACAACTTTTATTCGCAAAGCTAGGAGGTGGAATTGATTCAACTGCATAAGTTTTAATAGCAATTGAGGTGATAGTCAGCTTTTAACCTGACGCCTGCTATGCGTGCTTGTGTATAAAACTTACAAATTCCTCTATTATACCTATTCCCGATTGGCAACAGGTGCAGCATCGCGTTTGAGAACAACAGTTTCACCATAGCTAAGAAGCCTTTCAATTGTCGCCAAACGATTTTCCCAGACTTTCGTTTGATAAGGATTTTCTAGCGCGTAGGGACGCATCCAACTTCTAAATTGCAACTGAAAGTTTGTCAATGCGGCTCTAGCCACACTTAAGCGATGCAACGAAGGCTCTGCAGCGAGTTGCTTTAAAGCATTTTCTAAATCGGTAGCTTGGATGTTAAATAAAGAAAGCGATCGCCCGTGTAATCTTAGTTGGTTGTTGGCGACGAGAAAGTTCCATTCTTGCTGCAAGCTATTGTAACGGGCTGCGGCAGTGTGGAACGGCTGGCGATAGGGGACTGGGGCTTGAATGTTGCCTTGAGTCCGCTGAAACAGCAATTGTAACTCTTCACTCAAATTTTCCACGGCAAATAGCGAATATCCACTGACAGGAAGATCTCTTGCAAGTTGAATTTGATCGACTGCGGCTGGTACTGGCAAATTAAGCAGACGAATTCCTGGTAAGACTAACGTCGAACCTAATTTGTTTGATGTAATCCATGGTTGTGCGAGACGCCCAAAGCGATACGTATCTAACGCATAAGTCATGGGGACTATCATATCAACATCGCCGCGACTTGCCCACACTTCCCAATGCTGTTGTAACTTTTGAATGCGCTCGTGTTCAGAAAGCGGAAATACGGCTGCTGATAAAATGAGCTGAGGATGCTTGCGCCGCAAGTGTTGCGAGACTTCAGCAACAAAACTATCAACTTGCTGGGTACGAAATTGCGTCCATTTTTGCCATAAAGCCGGTTGGCGGGGTGAAATTTTTACAGGATCGACTCCAGTTAATTGCTGAAACTTTTGCCGTGCGGCTTTACCATAGCCATAGGTGCGTTCTGCCCCAGGATCTTGGAAGGGATAGCGAATGTAATCGAGTTGCAACCCGTCGACTTGATAGCGGCTGACAATTTCTTCAAAAAGTCGTAATAAATACTCTCGTACTTCAGGGTTTGCGGGGTCTAAAAATGGTTTTCCTTGACCAGGAGGAAATATACTTCCCCGATTGTCATAACTTGCCCAGTCTGGATTAGCGGCAATTAAAGGTCCTGGATACTCTGCTGGCAGATTAACGATAGTATTGTGACGTTGGTTGCCTGCCGCAAATACCCACACCCAAGCATGTAACTCCATGTCTCGTGCTTTGGCTAGCTTGACCGCACTTGCGAGCGGATCCCATCCTTGAATCAATGGATTCTGTTGGGGTGCAACCGTACTGGGATAAATCGGATAGCCTGCATTTACGGTTTCAAAAAAGACAGTGTTAATGCCTGCAGCGGCTAATTGGTCAAAAATCCTAGCAAGTCCTTGTTCTGAACCTGCACGCACAATACTACCGCGATCCAACCACATTGCGCGAATTTCAGGTTGAGCGAGTGGGCGATCGCTTGGGAAATTTTGCCACAGGAGCTGCTGTGCTTTGAGCCATTGGTTTCGCGCAGCAACAAAGTTCCCTTGTTTGACAAGTTGTGGTAGCGTTTTGGCGATCGCTTTCGCGTCGGCTAGGGCTTTTGCTGCAGCTTCAGATTCAACGATTGAGTTAGCTTTGGTACTGCTTCTTGCGTTTGCGGCTAACTGCGCGCTTTCGAACCGACCAATCAAGTTGTAGAGTTCTTGTTGTAGTGCGATCGCTTCTACACTTGAGATGGGGGTATTTGAGTCGGGTGCTGTTGGCAATCCTCTAGGAACAATGCGCTCGATAGCTTCTGCTTCAGGATGAGCAGGTGCTAGCGCGCGTGGTGGGGCGGGTGTCGTTGGTTGTGCTGGTGGTGGAGATGCAGCGACTGCACTACCATTACAATTTTTTGGCGTTGTCGTTGGCGCATCTGATAGCGGAACAAAGCGGCTGACTGCTGCGCGCAACCAAGCACTATCCATTGCAACTGGTGCAGCGTTATCACTTCCCCACTGCCAGCCTAACACTGTCGAGCGTTCGGTTGTGACAACGGCTGGGGGAGTGTCTTTTGATTGCCAAATCGCTGCTGGTTTGCTTGTTAAATTAGTGGGAATCACAACTCCACCGCGAATCGTTCCTGCAAGCCCTGGTTGGCGTACCCAGCTTTGCGTATTAATTCTTAATGGTTGCAATTGCGAAGGTTGACTCATCTCAAAACCCCAGTAAGCCCCTAACAGCGAGCGCAGTAGTTGCCGTACGCCTGGTTGACTTGTATTTCCTACAGGACCACTCGCAATCACTTTGCCGCCGCGGCTGAGCCATTCTTCTAGTGCAATTGCTTGTGTTGGAGACAAATTTGTAACATTAGGTAAAAATACTACAGGAGGATTGCTGAAATCGGTTACATTCCTCACATTTTCTATGTCTATAACACAGTATGCGACTTTTGCTGCTTGCAATCGCTCGGTTATTCCCTGCCATTGCGTCGTATTTTCCTGGCTTCTCACCACTCCCAACACGCTTTTTTCTTGGGCTATTGCGGGTTTTTGCCCTGTGAGGGGACATACAAACGACAAAAGGTAGGACGTCAGTGGTAGTAAGCAAAATAATTTGATGCGGATTTTTAGATAATGACTAGCCCGTGGTGATGGTTGTGAGGCTGTCAACGATAGCTTTATAGACATTACTGCGTACACATCTCGATGAGTTCTTCTACCCCCCGAATCGGTACTACGGGTGTTTTCAGTTTACTCGCTAATTCCACAATCGTCATGTCATCTAAAAAACACGCATCCTCCTGTTTTAACATCAGTGCAGGTAATAAGATTTTTTCGCCTAAATCCTTTCCTTGCAATCCTTGTAGTAAATCTTGTCCAGTAAGTAAACCAGTGACTGTGATACTTTGCCCCCAATAATTGCTACATAAAGCAACCATATTTACCTGTAAATTTACGACTTGATTAAGTTGCTGTAAGATTGGTTGAAAAGCGTGTTCGACAGCATTACCAACTACCCAAGTCACTTTTCGCGGAGCAGAAATTTTGGTGGGAAGCTTTTGGGCGGCGATCGCAAACTGTTTTAAGAAAGCGCGGATTGAACCAACACCATTATCAATTTGAGGATAGTCTTCGTAGTGCGATTCTGGCGGAAGTTCTTCTTGGGCGATTAAAAACCACTCATCGGCTAGCCATGCAAAGGTAGAACCAAGTGAAGCGCGAAACTTATCTTGCAGCGATCGCACTTGCGCAATCACTTCTTGCGCCTTGGCGCGATCTACAGGAATCAGTTCATCTTCTGCAGGGCGAAACCGCGTTAATCCCACAGGAACAACCGCAACAGAAGCAACTGCGGGTATTTCTCCTTGATGAAAATGAGCTAAATCGAGTAGCGTTCGTTCGAGATGAATGCCATCATTGATTCCTGGACATACAACAACTTGAGCGTGAATTTGTAGCCGTCGTTGTTGAAACCACTCGATGTGTTGTAAGATTTGCCCTGCACGCGGATTTTTTAAGAGTCGAACTCGGACTTCGGGTTCAGTCGCATGAACGGAAACATAGAGTGGTGATAAGCGTAACTGTTCGATGCGTTCCCATTCTTTTGGTGGCAGATTCGTCAAGGTTAGATACGAGCCGTATAAAAAGCTTAATCGGTAATCATCATCTTTGAGATATAGACTTTGCCGTTTTCCAGGTGGCTGCTGGTCGATAAAGCAAAACGGACAGCGATTATTACATTGAATCAGATTATCAAATAATGCCGTTTCAAACTCTAGCCCCAAGTCTTCATCGTAATCTTTTTCGATTTCAATTTGATGACTTTTACCAGCAGCGTCGAGAACTTCGAGTTCTAGCACTTCATCCGCACACAAAAATTGATAGTCGATTAAGTCACGCGGACGATTACCATTAATGCTGACAATCGCATCGCCAGGTTCAAAGCCGATCTCTGCGGCGATCGATTCGGGAAGAACTTTGGTAATTTTGGCAGGACGGACGTGACTCATAAAACGAAAGACATAGGCTACTAGATGTTTTGTAGTAGTCCAGTGCCAATTGCAGTTAAGATGGCTATTCCAAATGCTAACCTATACACAACAAAAACCCAGGTGTTATGCGTTTGCAAAAACCGTAACAACCAGGCGATCGCCGCATAGGAAAACACCGCAGCAGAAATAATCCCAGCAACTAGCGGCCAAACTCCCGTATTGCCTAATCCTATCTCAATGGCATCTTTCAGTTCTACTAATCCTGCTAGCGTAATGGCGGGAATACCCAACAAAAAAGAAAATCGAGCAGCAGGGGCGCGATCTAATCCTGTAAACAATGCGGCTGTTAACGTTGAACCGGAACGCGAAACTCCAGGGATGAGTGCCAAAGCTTGCGCTAAACCTACCCAAAGACTATCTTGCAGCTTGAGGCTATCTAAACCGCGTTTGCGTCTTCCTACTTGCTCAGCAAGCCCTAGTAATAACGCTAATCCAATCGACGTAAACGCAATAACTTGCAAACTCCGCATAGGCGAGTTATCGAAATCTGGGATTAAAAATTTGATGAGTAATCCAAAAAAAACGATCGGAATTGAGCCTAAAACAATTCCCAAGCCAAGGCGGAAGTCATAGGAATTGTAGTTTTTAGCTGCGATCGCTTTCAATATTCCTGTTGTAATTTGCTTTAAGTCGCTCCAGAAGTACCACAGCACTGCCCCAATACTACCCAATTGAATCACTGCGGTATAAGCAACGCCTGGATCGCCCCACCCTAAAACGACTGGTACAACTTTCAGATGTGCGGTACTACTGATGGGTAAAAACTCGGTTATCCCTTGCACCATACCGAGAATAATACCTTGAAACACATTGATTTGAGAGCCTGCAACTATCTCTGAATTTGGTTGGCTGAAAACTTTGCTTGGTAAAGTAGCAACTGCGAAGGTAGCGACACTTGTGCTTGCGAGTTTAAACCAGCGCGGTAGGGATAATGCCATGTTCCTGTTTCTATACCAATGTCTCGTACAGCATAGCGGCAAATAGTTCGATCAGCTACATCTTATTCTTCTTTTTAAGAAATTCTTACTTTCGCAGGATGCTTTTGCAGGAATTTGGCAACAAGGTTTAGCGTTATCTGTTCTTCAAGCAAGGTAGAAGGAAAACGGTTGCTTTACTCAAGCAAAAAATAAATTTTAAGTATGGTCAGCCTTTAATTAAGATCCTCACCAAACCTTTGTTTGGCTGTTTACAATTACTGTTCTTGCCAGAACTTCCCTGTAATTGAATCTTCTACCTTCTATCTCCTGCCTTTTCACTTACTGACTTTTTAACTCATCGCTAAGTGGCAATTGCTTTAATTCCAATTTAGATTATGATAAATATGCCCCCTGGGGGGATTAATGCTACGCTAAACTTTAATAAGATTAAGTTAAGTAAAGAATCATAACAAATCATTGGTTAATCATACATTGTCCTCATATTCAGCTTCGCCGCCAGTTCCTACTGGAAAAAACGCGATTGTTACTTTACCCGCAATTGGTTCGCGCCAAGCTTGGTTATTCTTTGCTGCGGCAGTTTTTCTAGTAACTGTACCAGTATTTATTGAAGCCCCCCTTGTGCGATCGCTACCGAGTTTGAGTTTAGCCTTGACAGGTGGCTGGATGGCGCTCAGTTTATTTTTGATGTCACGTCCAGCAACGCATCGTTGGGGCGATCTTTTATTCGGATTTAGCTGGAGTTGGTTAGCTGGTTCGCTGTATTGGGGCTGGCTGCGTTGGGAACCATTTTTGCATTTACCCGTAGAAGCGATCGCACTACCGTTTGCAATTTTTTGCCTCCAGCGTAATTGGGGTCTTATAGGTAACTTTTTCTACCTTGGTTCTTTATTTGGAACTGTAGTAACAGATCTATACTTTTATTTAGTTGATTTAATTCCGCATTGGCGACAGTTAATGCAAGTAGAGCCAGCATTCGCCGCACCTATATTGCAAAGTGCGTTAACACAAATTCACACATCGTGGGGACAACTGTGGGCGATCGTCTTAGCAAGCGTGCTACTCGTCGTTGGCATTTTACCTTTACGTAAGTTACAACTCCATCTCTGGACGTTTAGTGGTGCGGTTTTAAGCACGATATTGGTAGATATTTTATTTTGGCTAGCTGCACTGGCTGCGTGAAGCGGAGGAAATCCAAAGGTAAAGAGGTACGAGGCGAAAGCAGTACTACCTCCTCTAAATCTATAGCGATTCTGTAAAAGTCCTCCGCCTTCATATCTGTTTTTATAAATCAATCTCTCGGCTCGCGGTACTAAACTTGATTACCAAAATTTACTTATCAATGCTATAAGTGATAGCCTCGGGATCAATAAAGCTATATATTAGTTTCAGAAAGCCTGCTGTGTGTTGATTTCAGATTGATGGAAAGAGGTAGAGAAATCGTGATGAAACGATTGATGCGTGTATTTGCAATTTTGTTTTTCGTTGTAGGGTGCATGGGATGGCTTGGCGTACCGCAACAAGCACTTGCGGCAAATTTGAGTAACGTCAGCCTACGTTCAGCAGTTTTGGGAGCAGTAGAAGCCGTACCGCGAAACCCTGCTGATGATAAGCTAGCTACGGAATTTGGGAAAAAAATTGATTTGAACAATACCAACGTAAGAGCGTTTCAGCGGTATCCAGGAATGTATCCCAACCTAGCTAAGAAAATTATCAAGAATGCTCCCTATGAAAATGTAGAAGATGTCTTGAAGATTGAAGGATTAAGCGATCGCCAAAAAGAACTTTTGCAAGCAAACCTAGACAAATTTACGGTAACTGAACCTGAAGCCGCTTTTGTCGAGGGCGACGATCGCGTTAACAACGGTATCTATCGATAACCGCTAAAACACATTTATCCGAGCAACCCACTCCCAGCGGAGTGGGCTATTTTTATATAAACAGGGTCAAGTAAGGTTAGAACACGAGAGCTCAGCATTATGACTCTAATAACGGGCAATTAATGTACCTTCTCTGACCCCTGACCTCTAATCTCTAACCTCTACTAGTTATTGCCTTGTCTCAAACTAATCTTCAAACTCAATTTGATGTCATTGTTGTAGGTGCTGGTGCTGCGGGACTTTACACTGCACTCTGTCTGCCAGAAAATCTTCAAGTAGGTTTAATTACCAAAGATACAGTATCGCTATCGGCGAGTGATTGGGCACAGGGAGGAATTGCTGCAGCGATCGCGCCAGATGATTCGCCGTTGCTTCACATTGAGGATACTTTGCACGCAGGTGCAGGATTATGCGATCGCGTCGCTGTAGAATTTATGGCAAAAATGGCACCGAGTTGCATCCAATCTTTGGTCAAATTGGGAGTTGCCTTCGATCGCCGCGATCGCGAACTAGCATTAACTTTAGAAGCTGCGCATTCTCGACGTCGCGTACTTCATGCGGCGGATACGACGGGTAGAGAAGTGACAACAACGCTCACGGCTCAAGTTCTGCAACGCCAAAACATCCAAGTTATCCAGCAAGCTTATGCTTTAAATCTGTGGCTCGACGCACAGCAACGCTGTCAAGGAATTTGTTTACTTTATCAAGATTGTATTACCTGGATAAAAGCCAAAGCCGTAGTTCTTGCCACAGGCGGTGGGGGACAAGTTTTCGCGCAAACCACAAATCCGGCGATTAGTACTGGCGATGGAGTGGCGATCGCTTGGCGGGCGGGTGCTTTACTGCGAGACTTGGAATTTGTACAATTTCATCCTACGGCTTTAACAAAAGCTGGCGCGCCGCGCTTTTTGATTAGCGAAGCTGTACGCGGGGAAGGCGCGCACTTAATTGACGATCGAGGACATCGCTTTGCGTTTGACTACCATCCGGCAGGAGAATTAGCACCTAGAGATGTAGTAAGTCGTGCAATTTTTAATCATCTACAGCGTACCGCGCTCGATCCGGCAACGGCTCATGTTTGGTTAGATTTACGCCCAATACCAAAAGAAACTATCTTGCATCGGTTTCCCAATATTATTCAAGTGTGCCAGCGGTGGGGAATTGATGTTTTTGCTGAACCTGTTCCGGTTGCTCCTGCGGCGCATTATTGGATGGGTGGAATCGTCACAGATTTAAACAACCGCACTTCGATCCCTGGATTGTATGCAGTCGGAGAAACTGCCAGTACCGGAGTACATGGCGCGAATCGTTTGGCGAGTAATTCGCTGCTAGAATGCATCGTTTTTGGCGCGCAAATGGCGCATTTGAACGAGGAATTAGTTCCTTTGAGCCAAGACGATCGCTATCCCCAGGCGAAGATCGATATTCCTTTATCTAAAGATGACTGGTGGATTCAACAGCAAAAATTAACAACGTGGCGTCAGAAGTTACCGCGTTTGGTATGGCAAAGTGCCGGGATTTGTCGCGAAGCAAGCAAATTACAAGATGCGATCGCACAGGTTTTGATTTGGCAAAAAGAACTTGCGGCTCTACCTTTGAGTCAATTCCTACTTCATTTACCTGCAGCACAAACAGTTAACGTCAATTCATCTGACGCTGAGCAACAGTTGCGCTTGTGGGGAGAAACGCGGAACTTGCTTGATGTTGCTTATCTTATTCTCAAAAGTGCGTCTTTTCGTAGCGAAAGTCGTGGCGGGCACTATCGTATCGATTACCCTCAAACTGATCCTAATTGGCAAGTTCACACTCTAGTACAACAGCACCAATGGTGGCAATCTGAAAGATTGGAAAATTGAAATTACCGAGTGCCAGAACCTTGAGTACTTTTAGGCGCACTTTTGCGCGGTGGAATATAGCGAGAAGTTGAGTTTGTGTTGAAGTTAGGGACTGGCGATTCTAAGTCAGCAGCTAAAACGATTGTCGCGTCAGTACTACCATATTCAGTAGTTGTTGTGTTAGAAAGAATACTGACTAAGCTTTGTGTTTCCATGAGGTTAAACAGCTGTACCCCGACAACAAAAGTGACAATAGTTGTAAATCTGAAATAAATTGCCATAAATGCTGCTGGATCGCTATATATTTCAGTATTTCATACTCCTTTGTTTTTTACGTAGATTTACGTAACTCTCATAGTTAATTTACACAAGCTTAGCAAAGTCTGGCTTGTTATCAGTAAATTCACCAGAAGACACTGAAATGAGATGCAGAAGGCGAGTATGAATATACTGGCAGCTAAACAAGGCACATTCATCTCCGTAGACTTTACGCTCTAGGGCGTGCAGCAGATTTTATTGACATAGCCGCAACTTCAGTTGCAGGATAATTCATGCTTTCTATTGAAAGGACATAGCATCAGCAAACTTGTAGCAATTTTTACCAAAACGTTTAGCTTGATACATTGCCAAGTCAGCTTGTTTGACGATCATTTCTTGGGCGGTGCCGTTGTTTGGATAAATGCTAATGCCGATGCTTGCAGTAATTGAGATAGTCTGTCCGTTAAGATGGAATTCTTGTGACAGCATTGTTAAAATCTTGTCTGCAACGATAGCAGCATCTTCTGGTTTGGCAATTCCAGGAAGAATGACAGTAAATTCATCACCGCCAAGTCGACATACAATGTCGCTTCCGCGCAAACAAAGCGTTAATCGTTGTGCGACTATGACGAGGAGGCGATCGCCGCTATCGTGTCCAAGAGTATCATTGACTTGCTTGAACCCATCCAAGTCGATAAACAACAACGCGAGCAATAGTTTATTATTTGCTGCCCATGCGAGTAACTGACTGAGGTGGTCGTAAAATAACTTACGGTTAGGTAAACCAGTCAGCGAGTCGTGATAGGCAAGGTAACGCAAACGGTCTTGCGAATGTTGTAATTCAGTGTTCGATCGCAAAAGTTCGGCAGCAGTGCGCTTGAGATCCTCTTCAATGCGCTTGCGTTCTGTAATATCGCGCATCACTCCCACTAAAAATAAATTACCCGCTGCATCTTTGTGGAGAGATTTTTTGGTGGCAACGAGATGAGTCATACCTCTAGAATCTGTAATTTCTTCTTCGTTTTCAATCGCACTTCCACGGGCAAAAACAATTTCATCCTGTTGCCAAGAAACTTCGGCTTGATGTTGTGGCAGAAATTGCGCATCTGACTTTTCGAGCAATTCCTCTAGTGGATAGCCAATAAATTGACAAAATGCATCATTTAAGACAATCCACTGATGTTGTTGGTTTTTGACAAAAACTGGATCGGGAATTGTATTAATTATTTCCTGTAAAAATTCTTTTGAGCGTTGTAGCCCTTCTTGCTGATAAGCAATGTGACTGGCGATCGCTACCGCACAACCAGCAATCCCTAGTAGTGGCGGAACCACAGGTAACCACCACCCACCGATAAAAGCGATGTAAGTAATACCAACGAGTAGCACGCCCGCGATCGCCAGACTCAAAACAAACTGAATTGGTTTGCGCCAACGCCAACTCAACGATGCACCGACTAAAGTCCAGGTAAAAATCCACCAGCTTTCAGTCCATTTTGACCAAACTTGAATAACCGGTCGTCCATCAAGCGCCGCATCAAGAATTTGGCTGACAAAATTAGCGTGGAGTTCTACACCTGCGATGGGCTGTGCTGCTGGTGTGAAGAAACCGCTACTGTAGGGAGTAAAAAAAAAGTCTTTGAGACTGGGTGCAGTAGAACCAATCAAAACGATGCGATCGCGAAACCATTCGGCTGGTACTTTGTGCGTTAAGACATCTGTAAGCGATACTGTGCGAAAGCTGGTTTGAGTGTGGCGAAAATTAGCGATGATTTGATAACCACCATCATCGGCGCGTGCGTAACCACCATCATTGCGCTTGAAGCAAGGAAATACACTTTTTCCTAGTTGCAGATATTTGAGATTTTCTGCTGGTTGAGGAGTAATTCCTTGCGCTGCTAAGTAGCTTAAAGCGAGTTTGAGCGCAAAACTTTCATAAGTTGTCTCATCTGCTGTCCAATACAACAAACTGCGGCGCACTTTCCCATCAGCATCCAAAATCACGTTATTAAACCCGACGCGATCTTGTTGGCTCAAAATCGGTGGGGGTAACACCGCCGCACTATACTGATCTGCAAGTTTTTCAATGCCAATCAGGTTGGGAATCGATTGATAAACTTTTTGTAGTTGTTCGTTTCCAGGTTCTACGGGTAAATCTCGGTAAAGATCTAAACCAATAACGCGAGGTTGGTAATGGTGTAATTGCTGCAATAGCTGCGCAATAATGCTATCCGGTATGGGCCACTTTCCTATGGATTGCAGATCGGTTTCTTCAATAGCGACGATCGCAATTCGTTCGTCCGTGGGTTCGGGTGGGCGTAAACGAAAAAATTGGTCAAGGGCTGCCCACTCTAAAGATTGGATAACCCCCAAGTAACGTAATAACAGGATGCAACAAGTAACGCTGAGCGCAGTTAGCCATACTCGCCGACGATTGCGCAATTGTTTTTGAAATAATCTTTTTCTCAGTTTTTTACTAGCGTCCCCAATTATACCCATGCTTGACGATGCCCAACCTTCCCTACTGCTAGATTGCCCGCGAAAAGTTAGGAATTATTCATTAGTTTTAAAGTTGTTGCATGAGGGTAGCAAAGGGGGCAGCAGAGGTGCAAAGGAGAGCGGACAATTGTTGTAATTTGTCGCAACGTTTTTCAGATTGGAACCTTTGCTCTAAAAAATCTGACCCCTGACTGCTTTTAGGAGGGAGAGTGCCGAAAGTTACGCGGACCTGTATAGCCAGACAGATCTGCTAACTCTTCTAAAGACCTTAAACCAGGATACAGTTGACCGTTGATTTCCCAAGTGGGAAAACTTTGAATACCTGCGGCTTGACAAAGATCGGGACGTGCGTTTTGACCATCTGCAGCGCATTCGATGTGGTTAATTTCAGCATAGGCTTGCTTACCAAACAGCTGTTTTTGTTCGTAACAATGGGGACACCACCAAGCAACAAATTCTCTCGCGCCGATTTGGGTTAAGTGACGGGCTAAAGCAATTTCGGCTTCTCCAGATTCAGTTGTAATAGGCCAACCAACCCCTGGTGTAGGTGGTTTTATAGGACCTAAAGCCACATTTGTCTGTTCTGAATTTGTGACTGTTGGTTGGTTAACTCCTGCATAAACACCAAGCGTGCCAATGAGGGTAATCATGCCAACAACGATCGCCGTAAAGAAAATTTGTCCAACGTCCTCCCACGCCCGACCAATAATTGTGAGGACTAAAAGGCTAACGGAGAAGATCGCTGAGGCAATGCAGTAAATACAAGTCGCTTGGATTTGCGAAAAGAGCAAATACATCAAGTAACCACTGAAGACGGTCATGGCGATCGCACCAGCTAAGAGTAGCAACCACGTCCAATTTTCTACTTGCAAACGCAGTTCTTTTTTGCGTCCTGGGTGGATTGTTAAAGGTGCCAAAGCAAACGCTGCCATGCTGGCATAAGCCAGGAAACCAAACAAGGCTAGCGGTAAGCCGAATACTGTGGCATAAGGGCTAGAAAGTACGAGATCGCAGTTTCCTGCCGGACAAGCTGTTGAACTTTGGGTAAACTTTACAATTGTCAAGTATGCGGTCGTCAGCGCGCCAAGCAGCGCGATCGCTGCAATTAAGGGACGTGACCATCGATGTATCCAAGGAGTAGATCGTCGGCGACTCATGGCTAGTGACTAGTAACTAATGGCAATGTGTCAATACTTAAGACTTTTTTATTGCCTAAGTTTTTTTTTGACAAGTTCAAGGTAGCATTCTCTGATAAATGATGACTAACTCCTCACCCCCGACCCCTGGTCTTTGATTCCCAGCGGATCGCCCACCTTTAACTGCGGCTTGCTACTGCGTGCAGCTTCGACAAATTGGCTGACGCGAATCGGATCGATTGTTTGCTCGCGGCGACCGTGCCGTTTCAGCGATGAAGAGACAATCACGCCATCTGCGGCTTGCATGAGTGTGGAAATATTTTCCCAGTTTGCACCGCTACCAATCAGTACTGGCGTGTCATAAGCTGCTGCTTTGGCAAGTTCTAGATCTTGTAAATCGGGCGGACTTCCTGTTGCCCAACCTGACAAAATGACGGCATCGGCTAAACCCCGCTCGATCGTATCTTGAACAGCCACAGTAAGATTTGGCGAACTCAACGGTCGCGCGTGTTTGACAAGCACGTCCGCAAAAATTCGCACATCGCTGCCAATTTCGCGACGGTAGCGCAACAATTGGTGGGCTTGCCCTTCGATTAATCCTTGATCTGTTGCCATCACGCCCGTGAGAACGTTGACGCGAATAAATTGGGCTTTGACAACGGTGGCGATCGCTAAGGCACTATGCGCGTCGTTCCGCAGGACATTCACCCCAATCGGAATTGTGACTAACTGCATTAGCCGCTGAATGACTACCGTCATCGCACTGACAACGGCTGGATCGACTTGATTTTTTGTAAATGGCGCGTCAAAAAAATTTTCGACAATAATACCGTCAACGCCCCCACTCGCTAGCGCTGTTGCCTCTTGTTCGGCACGGTCAATCACTGCTTTGAGGTTATTACCCCAACCTGGTGCGGTGGGCAATGGTAGTAAATGAACTACGCCGATAATCGGGTTGGGAGTTTTAAATAGCTGCTTTAAGTCCACTTTTTCTCCACTACAGATGCTTCAGCTTCAGCGCGGTTAAAATAAGCAACTTAAATCGTACACGCAGCGATGACATAATTTATCCTTTGCTGGAGTTAGCAGCACAGTATTCATAAGATATGTTAAGATATAAACTAGGTGCAACGGAGTTTGCCACTCCAACCTCAAGCTAGGTAACAACTATTGTTCCTACGACAAAAACACTGCATAGGGCAAGTAGGGTAGCTTAATACCAGTTTAACAATTGGTATTTATCAAAGTTTAAAATTAAGAAATTTAAACGAATTCCAGTTTTATCCTCTCAGCCCAGCAACGAAACGGCATTTATATCCATTGTTAGCGCTGGTGGAGTAAGCTGACGACCTGTGTTTGTAAAGCAGTAAAATCCGCTGGCGATACTTTTGACTGCAAAACACAAGCGACTTACTGTATGGGTGATAAGCCAACAATTGCGATTTCTCATTTGGGCTGCGAGAAAAACCGAATCGATACGGAACATATGCTAGGGCTTCTAGTTCAAGCTGGCTATGGTGTAGATACAAATGAAGAACTAGCAGATTATGTCATTGTTAATACCTGTAGCTTTATTCAAGCGGCGCGGGAAGAATCTGTACGAACTTTGGTAGAACTGGCAGACGCGGGCAAAAAGATCGTCATCGCAGGGTGTATGGCGCAACACTTTCAACAGGAACTCTTAGAGGAGTTGCCTGAAGCAGTAGCAGTGGTAGGAACAGGAGACTATCACAAAATCGTCAATGTGATTCATCGCGTCGAAGCAGGAGAACGCGTACAAGAAGTTACTGCTGAACCAACGTACATCGCGGATGAGACAACACCACGCTATCGAACAACGACAGAAGGCGTTGCCTATCTTCGCGTTGCGGAGGGATGTGATTATCGCTGTGCGTTTTGCATTATTCCACATCTGCGAGGAAATCAGCGATCGCGATCGATTGAATCGATTGTGGCAGAAGCCGAACAACTCTCAGCGCAAGGCGTCCAGGAAATTATCTTAATTTCGCAGATTACGACAAATTACGGTGTCGATCTTTATGGCGAACCGCGATTAGCTGAACTGTTGCAGGCATTGGGGAAAGTCGACGTTCCTTGGATTCGGATGCACTACGCCTATCCTACAGGACTGACACCAAAAGTCATTGAGGCAATTCAAGCAACGCCGAATGTTTTGCCTTATTTAGACTTACCGTTACAACACTCACACCCAGAAATTCTGCGGGCGATGAATCGTCCTTGGCAAGGGCGCGTTAACGACGGAATTATCGAACGCATCAAGCAAGCAATTCCGCAGGCGGTGCTACGAACAACTTTTATTGTTGGATTTCCTGGAGAGACAGAAGAACACTTTGAGCATCTACTGCAATTTGTTCAGCGTCATGAATTTGACCACGTCGGAGTATTTACATTCTCTCCTGAAGAAGGAACTCCAGCGTACAGTCTGCCAAATCAGTTACCGCAAGAAGTGATGGAGGCGCGACGCGATGCGGTGATGGAGATTCAGCAACCGATTTCATTGCGTAAGAATCAACAAGAAGTCGGCAAAGTTGTTGAGGTGCTCATCGAGCAAGAAAATCCAGAAACGGGAGAATTTGTAGGGCGTTCTGCCCGATTTTCTCCAGAAGTTGATGGTTTAGTTTACGTTCAGGGTGCAACGCGGCTAGGTTCTCTGGTACCAGTCAAGATTACCGACGCCGATATTTACGATCTTTACGGTCATGTCGTTAACAACTAGTTAATGGCGCGTTAATTGCAAGTGAAACAAACTACATATTAGGAGATTAGATGAATTTTTCCTTTGAAAGCTTGGGACTTTCAGAAGCACGTATCAAACATTTAGAAAAAATTGGATTTACAGCAGCGACAAACATTCAAGCGCAAGCAATTCCTCACTTACTTGCAGGGCGCGATGTTGTCGGACAATCGCAAACTGGTACCGGAAAGACAGCCGCATTTTCTTTGCCAATTTTAGAGCGCATCGACCCGAACCAAAGAGCAGTGCAAGCTCTCATTTTGACACCAACACGCGAGTTAGCAGTACAAGTTAAAGAAGCCATTTCCAGCTTTATCGGCGATCAAAATATCCGCGTTTTAGCAATCTATGGCGGACAATCGATTGACCGACAAATACTACAACTCAAGCGTGGCGTGCAAATTGTAGTCGGTACGCCAGGGCGGGTGATTGATTTGATCGACCGCGGTAGCTTGCAGCTCAATCAAATCAATTGGATGGTGTTAGACGAAGCCGATGAAATGCTGAGCATGGGCTTTATTGACGATGTAGAGAAAATTTTACAAGCGGCACCGAGCGAACGGCAAACGGCGTTGTTCTCTGCGACAATGCCACTGTCGATTCGCCAATTGGTGACAAAGTTTTTGCGATCGCCCGTAACGGTGACAGTCGAACAGCCAAAAGCAGCACCAACACGCATTAATCAAGTTGCGTACTTAGTTCCCCGCCATTGGACAAAAGCACGCGCTTTACAACCAATTTTGGCGCTGGAAGACCCTGAATCTGCTTTAATCTTTGTACGCACGCGCAAGACTGCGGCTGAACTAACAAATCAACTACAAGCAGCAGGTTACAGCGTAGACGAGTATCACGGCGATTTAACGCAGCAAGCGCGTGAAAGGCTGTTAATGCGCTTCCGTAACAAGCAAGTACGCTGGGTGATTGCGACTGATATCGCGGCGCGGGGTTTGGATGTCGAAGATCTGACGCACGTTATCAACTACGACTTACCTGATAGTGTCGAAACGTATGTTCACCGCATTGGGCGGACTGGGCGTGCAGGTAAAGAAGGAACCGCGATTTCGTTGGTACAACCGTTTGAACGACGCAAACAGCAACTGATTGAGCGTCACGTTCGTCAAAGCTGGAAAGTGCTGTCGATTCCCACACGGGCGCAAATTGAAGCGCGTCATTTAGAAAAGCTGCAAGGTCAAGTACAAGAAGTACTCGCAGGAGAACGCCTAGCTTCGTTCTTACCAATTGTACGCGATTTAGGCAACGAATACGACGTCCACGCGATCGCTGCCGCAGCACTACAAATGGCGTATGATTCGACTCGTCCCGCTTGGATGCAGTCAGAAGCTGCAATGATTGAACCTGAAAAACCAGCAACACCAAAACCGATTTTGCGTTCCGCGCGATCGCAATCAGTATCAAAAAATAGCTAAACTCTGGTAAGTATTAGAATATTAGCCTTCCAATTGACTGAGTTACACAAGAGTCTGGACAGCCTACGTTTTGGGTTAGCCAGACTTTTTCTTTTCTATTTCAGGTGTCAACCAATACAATAGCAATTAGGCTTAAAGTTACTTGAGACAATTCTTCTGAGCTTTGATGCTGTCCTAACTTTCCCTGCGATTGCTGTATCTTAGTAGGGCTTTATAGCAAATAAAATCTTAAAGATGATGCTTGAATAATTTGAGCTAATTGCTTCTTACATTAGCTAGGTCTTTGACTCAAATTAAGTAAAAATGCGTAAAATTAATGTATTTACGAACACTACGTAGAAAAAACCTTCTGTTGTTATGCAACATTTCATACCTGCAACGTCGTCTAGTCAGAATGCTACGCGTAACAAAGTTGAAGAAGGGTTAATCAGAAAAGCTAATTAAAAATGTGCTAGCGATCGCCAAAATCAGCGTAGAGATAGCGTCAGTAGCAATAGTATGACGTCAGGGAGGCTAAACGTTAACTCATGAAGTTTTCCGTTCGCTCGATGTTTTTGTGCCTACTCTTGGGTTTGATATTGACAATATCTGGCTGCAATGTCCCTAAAGCAGTGGTAGAGTCAATTTTACCAGACCGCCCTCCGAAATATCCTCATTATGAAGATAGGCAAACTATTATCAAGGAAGCACAAGCAATATCAGATCGCTTAGAAAATCATATTCGAGCGTGGCACCAAGGTAAAGCGCCTGCTGAGATTCCAGCTGAACTACTTCCTAAGGGAATTGACCGCCGCTTGACCAATTTTCGGCTGTTGCGTCCAGAGCAAGTACGTGCTGAAGATCAGTGGATTATTCGGAAAGCCGAAAAAATCAATCATAAAGCGCTTCATCACCTTTACCCAGATCCTCATGCTACTTATCTAGTGCTAGGAACCTTCTTAGCACCGTTTGGCACGAAAGTGATGATGGATGGTGAATTTCCACACAGTCGCTTCTTTGACGTACAAGTATCTCCTCCGTTCGATCCTGCTTTTTACTACTACGAAGGGGCGTTTGGCGTACCAGAAGTACCAATCGTGGATGTCGATATCGAGCCTATTGCTGAACATAGCAATCCGTTTCGTCCAGGCGTTAGACGCGATGTTCAAAAAAGGCATTACCAACTTACGTGGACTTTGACTATGGGTGATGGACCGCAGTTAGAGCCAGCATATCGACCGCCTTACTTTCGCGCTCCTGGAAATCATCGTTATGCTAGTGCATTAGTTTATCAAGGACCTCTTGCCGATCCAAAAAGTAAATGGGGCTTCGGACACAAACGGGGAGTTTGGAATATGGGAAGCTTTTGGGTTCGTTACTATGCCCCTGATTTGAAAGCTGGACCTTTAGGAGGCGTACCACTGCCAAAAGTACTTTACGAACTGCCTACAGGGGAGCGCTTTTTTCTAGCTGCTAATTTCCAAGAGGTAGAAAAAACAGTGAATAAAACAAGACCAGTCCAGTCTACACCAGGAGCCGAGCCAAGCAAATTTGAAGGACCAAAGGTTGGCTGGAATCACGATTTTGATATCCTCCATGGAGCCTTAGCGGCGATATTTGAAACTGTTGGTAAGACATCAGACGCAGATAAAGCTTATGGTCGTGAAGTTGTTCTTGGCTTGACAAGTCGGGGTACGCAGCAACCTCCACCTGGAAACTATGAGTCTTCGACTAGCCGTTGTATTTATATCAGTTATCTGTCTAGAGGAATGACAATTAACAAGGGGAAAGTTGCTGTGCTCACTGGGCGGTTACCAAAAATACCTCGGACTCGTCAAGGTGAGGTAATGATGCAAAAAGGACAGGCACGTTATTTTTCTATTACTTCTTATGCCAATCCTGACTGGCTAGATCTTTCTTTTGTCGGTCCAGCAATAAGTTCAGTCATGGATGAAGATATCGTGACAGACGCAGAGGGACGATATGTCATTGTGTACTCGCGCCAGGAAGATCGCCCCAAAAATGCTTATCCTCAAAACGGAGTAACTTGGGTAGACTGGTCGTCTACAACCTCTCAAGCTTGGGTAGTACGTTACTTAAGCGTCCATCCAGATTGGAGAGATCCTCAAATTGTCCCTGACGTAACAAATTTACCTTACGAAAAGACTTCTTGGTTTTCTCCTCAATTCGATCCGACGCTTACTAGAAATAATTCGCATCACGGAAAAATTGGCGAATACCAACCTCAAGTGCATTACCTCAGTAAGAAAGAGTTCGAGAAACTAGGAACTAAGGTGCAATCTAGTGCAATACCAAAATGGAAATGATGCCAAATTCTGCTATGCTGGGACAAAGTTTGCGAGCTTTTTAATTGTCCTAACTTTCCCTGCGATTGCTATATTCTGTTAAACAAAACTTAGAAGTAATAACAAAGGTTATTTTGTGGGGAAAGCAGTAAGCTTTCCCTTTTAGCGACTTATCGCCAGGAACGACTCGCTAAGTCTAATTGCTTAAACTCATCCTCACTCAGTTTCCAACCCAAAGCACCAGCATTTTGTTTGACTTGTGCAGCTGTTTTTGCCCCAGCGATGGGGATAACATTACCTTGAGCGATTAACCAGTTGAGTGCAACTTGCGCAGGCGTGCGATCGCGTTTTGCCCCGATTTCTCGCAGTAAAGATAACACTGGCTCTATTTTGCGCAGACCATCTTTACTAAAACGCGGATCAATTCGTCGCGCCCCAGTGGGAGTTGCAGAATTATCAACCGAGTATTTACCTGTGAGTAAGCCCTGTGCTAAGGGGCTATACGCCAGTATTGTCACGCCCAATTCGCGTGCTGTATCGAGAATACCGTTCGTTTCAATTTGTCGCGTAATTAGCGAGTAACGGACTTGATTCACCGCCAAACGGACGCCGCGTTTAGCAAGTAGATCGTGGGCTTCGCGCATTTGTGCGGCGGAATAGTTGCTGACACCGATCGCTTCAATTCTGCCACGTTGCACTTCCTCTGCTAAGGTGTTCATTAAGGTTTCTTGGCTGAGTAAGAAGGTGAAAGGCCAATGTACTTGATAAAGTGTGACTTTTTCTAATTGCAAGCGTTTTAAACTATCGGTTAATGCAGCGGATACAGATTGACCTGTAAATCGCCAAGGAAAAGGACCAAATTTAGTTGCGATTTGGACTGGCTGCGTTGTCTGTTGCATGAATTGTGCTAAAAATTCTTCAGACTGCCCCAATCCATAAACTTCAGCAGTATCAAAAAAAGTCGTTCCTACTTCTACAGCGGCGTTAAACGCTTCGCGCAGTTGATTCGCATCGTAGTCGCCACCGTAGTTCCAGAAAAGTTTGTCACCCCAAGCCCACGTGCCAATACACAAGGGCGTGACTGCGGGACCATCTTGTCCTAATCTTATTGTTTCCACTGATGACTACCACTTCTTTACACTTCTTCATATAACTTCTAGTGTATCGTTATGAATTGTGCAGGTACGACCAGTCAAGATGATTGTTTGTCGCGGTTTGCGTAAATTTTTATTTGAAAATGAAGAGTGAAGCGATCGCGCTTTCGCGATATTAGTCAAAGTAGAATCTCAGGTCTCAGTCATTATGGCAAGTAAGGTTTCATTTGAGCAGATTCCTTCTAAGATTAATCTTCTGACAATGTTTCGGTTGGGATTATTTCAGATGGGATTAGGCATTATGTCGATCCTGACGCTGGGAGTGCTCAATCGGATCATGATTAAAGAGTTAGCGATTCCTGCAACTTTGGTCGCAGGGACAATTGCTATGCATCAATTTGTGGCGCCGGCGCGATTGTGGTTTGGTCAGTTGTCGGATGCGAAAACAATTGGTGGAACGCATCGTACTGCTTATGTGTGGATTGGTGCAGCCTTATTTGCGATCGCGTCTTTTTTAGCTGTACAAGTAACTTGGCTGTTAGGAAGCAGCGTTCACTCGCAAGGTTGGACATTGCAAACTTACAGCTTGGTGGCGCTGCTAGGAGGAATTTTTGCGCTATACGGGCTAGCACTGAGTTCGAGTTCGACTCCTTTCGCCGCACTGCTTGTAGACGTTTCCGATGAAGACAATCGCTCTAAACTTGTCGGGATTGTGTGGTCAATGTTGATGGTAGGGATCGTCATTGGCGCAATTATTAGTTCGAGATTACTTCCTGCGCCTACAACTTGCCAGGAAACCGCAGTTGCGAACTCGATCTATAACGATCCGCAAGGTCTAGCGTTGCTCCAAAATTCGATTAACCGCCTGTTCATTCTATTACCTGCGGTTGTGTTTGGTTTGGCAGTATTCTCAACTTTTGGTATAGAAAAGAAATACTCGCGTTACACATCGCGTTCGACAATCGCCAACCGCGAAGACAAAATTACGCTTGCTCAAGCATTAAAAGTATTAACAGCTAGCCGTCAAACAGGTTTATTTTTCACGTTCTTGCTCATGATGACGATTAGCTTATTTATGCAAGAAGCAGTGATGGAACCGTACGGCGGTGAAGTCTTTGGAATGTGTGTTTCAGAAACGACACAGCTAAACGCATTCTGGGGAACGGGAACACTTTTAGGGATTAGCAGTACAGGGTTTTTGATTGTACCGCGTATTGGCAAGCAAAAAACTGCGCTCTTGGGCTGTTTAACAGTTGCGATTTCGCTATCATTAGTTGTACTATCTGGATTTAGCGCAAATCCGCAGATGTTGCAAGGAGCTTTATTATTATTTGGTTTAGCTTCTGGTGTCACGACTACAGGCGCAATTAGTTTAATGCTCGACTTAACCGCAGCAGAAACCGCAGGAACTTTTATCGGTGCGTGGGGATTAGCACAAGCGATCGCACGGGCGATAGCAACGGTTGCGGGTGGTGCAGTCCTGGATATTGGCAGACAAATATTTAGCGATCGCGTTCTGGCTTACGGCTTAGTATTTACAGTGCAAGCTTGTGGAATGCTCTTGGCAATTTGGTTTCTCAACCGCGTTGATGTGGCAGAATTTCGCTCAAATGCTAAAGGTGCGATCGCCTCGATACTGGAGAATGAATTAGATTGAACGCAGATTTTTGGACAACAATTCTTGACTTTGCGCAAGCAACAACGCAGCAGGTTGGAACGCAACTTCTTAAAGATTTTGGACGCGTACAAGCGTCTCAAAAAGCCGATGGCAGTTTGGTGACGCAATCGGATAAATGGGCAGATCGGGCATTGCGCTCTGCGATCTCCACTCATTTTCCAGGACACGGAATTTTAAGTGAGGAGGACGACCAAACTTTTCCTGGTAGCGAGTGGTGTTGGGTTATCGATCCTCTCGATGGCACGACGAATTTTACTAGAGGAATTCCGCTGTGGGCAATTTCATTAGGTCTACTCTACCAAGGAACTCCGGTTTTTGGCTGCATTTATCTGCCACCCATTAATCAAGTTTTTCATGGCTTTTTTCCAGGAGAATCTCAACTCAATATGCCTTCTGGCGCTTTTCTAAATCATAGTCCAATCCACAGCAGTCATGATGCTCCGAGTTCTAATCACTTTTTTAGCTTGTGCGCGCGGAGTACTTCGGTGATTCAACCAGGTTTCCCCTGTAAAATTCGAATGCTCGGCGTCGCTAGCTACAATTTCCTCACGGTTGCTGCTGGAACAACGCTAGGCGCAGTTGAAGCAACGCCTAAAATATGGGATCTTGCCGGGGCTTGGGTTATCGTTAAAGCTGCTGGTGCTGCTTGGGTGTCGCTGCATGCGCATCCTTTATTTCCGCTACTACCTGGCAAAGATTACGGCGATCGCTCTTTTCCGACTTTAGTTGTTAGCCGTGCCGAATTAGTCCCAATTTTTCGACCTTACGTGCAGAAGATTGCACAATCAACTTCTGAATGAATCGCATTCATTATTTATAACTCGGCGCAACAGTAAGTATCTGCTTTTGAACCATTGAAAATTGTTGTTTTCTCTAGTAATATTATTTTATGTATAATTTGTAAAGATATTGATAATTTTAAAAAGCACAGATTTCCATTATAAAGAACATATTAATATAAAACTTTTCTTCTTTCAAGACGAATCCTTCTTTATTTATCGCGATCGATCATAAAATCTGCGATGCGATGATTTGAATTTATTGGTTCTTCTGGGAGACTTAGCAGTACTGAGCGTTGAGTGAGTTGGCGTATGCGACGCGCCACGCGACTAGGAATACCATGACCGTAAATAATGTGACCCTGTCCTGCTAAGACAACGATTTGATAATTGGGTTGAGATTGATGAAATCGAGCAATTTTTTCTGCCATTGTTTCATCCCACAAAACCTGAGCCAAGAAGAAGTTTTCAAAATCTGAACTTGAACCATGTCCAGCTTGTTGATGTTGCTCGAAGGCATCGAGAATTATTTGACGATACTCAGCGTTATCTGTGCAAATTTCTGTAAGAGGCGGAATGAATTGTCTTTGTTGGGGCGTCAGGCTAGCTAATCCTGCACGGGCGACTTGGCGCGTGACCTCAGATGGAGTATTTAAGGCTAAGACTGGTAGTTTATTCGCTCTCGCATAGCGGAGAACTGGGGCATAATTTTCCCAAGGAAATCCCCAACGCTGATTATATTCAGTTTTTTCTACGAGTTCTTGTTCGGTGATTTTTCCTGCTATATATTGATCGAGAAATCTTTGATAAGGGCGCTGGAACATTTCGAGGGCGATCGCAATTTTGGGCTGCTGCTTGTGCAGCAATTGAATGATTTCTAACTGCGTTTGATGGTGCTGGGGATTATCGTGGGTTTCGCCCAAATAAATGACATTTGCCTTGGCTAGATGTGTAAGAAGATTCTGCAGGTTAGAGATAATTTGAGGCGAGGAAGCAGAATTTTCGTTGGATAGGGTTGAAGAAAATTCAACTGGATAAAATGTGCTTGCTGCATAAGTGGGAATGCTATACAGCCACAGAAATCCGAAAGATAAAATGAACAGCTTGCGCAGCAGATGCTTTTTAATAAACAGTTTCATCTTCTTTGCGCCAGGCTGGATCGACAATACAAAGAAAAACCAATGCTTCGTCACCACAATTGGAAATAAACTGCTTGGCATTCGGTGGAATGTAAACTGCATCGCCAGCTTCGACGAACTGCGTTTCATCGTCGACGTGCATTTCTCCTTTACCGCTGAGAATGTAGTAAACTTCGGATGTTTTTAAAGAATGCGGTTGTGAAGTTTTTCCTACGGGTAAAGTAGCATGAGCTAAACTGTAGCGTAACGCGATTGCTTGCTTATCTGGATGCAATAACTCGCGTAAGTGCGTACTATCTCCAGCTAAGAATTCAGGACAGTTTTTGAGTTTTTGTACGAGCATTGAGGAAACTTTAAAAAGGTGGATGCAGTCTGATGATGCCTAGTATAGTAGAGGATTCGTCTTTGGTTGATAGTCGAGACAATCAATTGCTGCTTCCGTATTGGCAATGCTCGGTCGAACAGTGCATTTTAAGCGATAGTCACCTGTAAAATACTGACAATGACTGCACGGTATTTGATGAAGACGCTTGCTAGTATTAACACTGTCACGGACTGCCGTCCACAAACTCCAAGCGAGCGCACTCATAAATGCCCAAGCACAAATAAAGCAAATCGGAACCAAAAACGGTTGAATTGTATGAACGAGAAAACGCAGCAGTTGTAGTATCATAAGTTGACAAACAAAATAAAAACTTAAGTGGTAATACGATTTTTTTGGTATAATTAGTAACTAAGTAGCTAAATCTGAAGAAGTTAAATCAGTTAAGCCTTACTTTATTTAGATATAGCAAAATTGTGAGAAGTCTTCGCTAAATTTAAGTCAAACATCATTAGGGAGTGCACCATCAGTCGCCGATGGATACAACGCAGCAAAAAGTAAAACGTCCGACATTAGCTTCCTCACCTGCACAATTGCGGCAGGTGAAACAACAGTTCGCAAATCCTGATGAATTTCTTTCATACGAGTTAGGTAAAGCTGTTCAAGAATTACCACCTTTGTATACGAGACTGTTAGCAGGAAGCATAAGTTTATTAGTATTCGGTACAATTGGTTGGGCGCATTTTAGTAAAATTGACGAAGTAGCGATCGCACCTGGAGAATTAATTGCTTCTACTCAAGTACGTCCTGTGCGCGCGCTAGGTGAAGGCTCGATCGTGGCAGTGCGAGTCAAAGAAGGCGATCGCGTTAACAAAGGCGATGTGCTGGTAGAACGTAACTCCGACTTACCCCAAGCTGAAGTCGATCGCTTGACGCGATCGGCACAATTGATTAGTGAAGATCTCAAGCGCTTAGAAGCAGAACGTACTGGTGCAACAGTATCAGGAAGCACACTTCAAGATCAGTTACTCAGTTCTCGATTGCAAAACTTTGAGGCACGTCAAGCAGCCGCAATCGCCGAGGCAAATCGTCAAGCGGCAGTGATTAATGAAGCGCGAGTGCGCTTGAGTCGTTTGCAAGATAACCTTGTCAACGCGAGAGCAACTCTAGCCAACGCTCAACAAAACTATCAAAATGCGCAAAGTATTGCAGAAAAAGCCAGAAGTTTACTAGCAAACGCTGAAAAGCGCGAAGCCAGCCTGCGTATTCTTCTAGAAGACGGCGCAGCACCCCGCCTTGATTACATTGAGGCACAAAATGCAGTTTTGCAAGCGCAAGCGGGCGTGACTAACGCTGAGGACGGAATCACTAACGCGCGATCGCGCATTACGGAAGCACAAGATCGCGTTACGTCAATAGAAAAAGAAATTACAGCTCAAGCACAACAAGTCCGTCAAGCGGAACAAGCGTATCAAGCCGCACGCGATCAAGCGGCGAGTTTGGCATCAGAACGCCGCAGCGAAATTTTAACGCAACTTAACAGACGACGCGAAGAACAAGCAACCATTCAAGGTCAATTAGCCCAAGCCAAGAAACAGCGCGAGCAAGAAGTTATTACGGCTCCAGTTTCTGGCACAATTTATAGCGTCAAAGCAACGAGTGGACCAGTGCAACCTGGAGAAGAGTTACTATCGATTCTACCGGATGGCGAAGAATTATTATTAGAAGTTCGCGTTCTCAACCGCGATATCGGCTTTATCCGCGAAGGAATGCGGGCAAAAGTCAAATTAGCAACTTTTCCTTTCCAGGAATTTGGCACAATTAACGCGGAAGTAATTAGCGTCAGTCCAAACGCAGTGAATGACGAGAAGCTGGGTTTAGTTTTTCCCACACGACTCAAACTAGAGAAAAATTCATTGCAAGTTCGCGGTCAAGAAGTGCCGTTGACTCCTGGAATGGCTGCAACGGGCGAAATTGTCACGCGTCGTAAATCAGTTTTAACGTTCTTACTTGAGCCAGTCACGCGGCGCTTTAGCGAAGCATTTTCTGTCAGGTAAGTAAAGATGAAAAAGAAATCTATCTACTAAGCTCTATAAGCAGGAAGCGATCTGAAGCTGTTGCTAATTGCTGGACTCGTGACTTTTACATTTTTCCTTTGTCCAGCATCATAAAGCCAAACCCTTAACCGCGCCCTAAAAACTCTTGAATATAGCCAGGGTAGTATCGACTCGGAATATAATCGGTTAAACCGCGCCAAGTTTTAAAGTTACGGTACGTGGGCGATCGATCGCCCAAGAGTAATGTTCGCACTCGCGATCGCAAACCGTCTGCACCAATTAAAGCATCTCCAGTAACGCTCAAACTCAACGTAAAATCAGCACGAACTTGATTTCCACTACGTTCAAATTGCTCAAAGGTTTCTCCTAAAATGAACTTTTCACGCGGAACATTCCGCTGGATAAACTTACAGGAAACATATTTTGCTGCGCAGGAAAAAATATCATAGAAATATATGCAAATAGCAGATAGAGATATATCGCATAAGTAAACTTAACTTTCAAGCAATTGTAGAAATTCATGCTGAAGAAAATTAAGTTGAAATGCCACCGTTAAAGTCAGTGCAAGATATAGAAAATTATTCTGAATTTACTAAGCAGTTTCGCAATTCCTCAAAGCCGTAAGATCGATAAAAAATCTATCACTACAGTCGCAAAATCTTGATAGAATTATCTCTGCTACTGCTAATAAGCTGCTTGCTATCCGCGCTGAAATAAACAGCAGTAATATCACTTGCTTCTTCAAACGGCGTGCGTATCCTTTCTGCGGTACTTATATCCCAAACTTCTAATTTTTTCCCAATACCACTTGCAAGTAAAGTTCCATCAGGACTAAACGCGACAGCGTTAACCCAGTGAGAATTCCCGGATAAAGTGTGGAGTAATTTGCCAGTACTGATTTGCCAAATTTTGATTGTTTTGTCTACACTACCGCTCGCAAGTAATCGACCGTCTGGACTAATTGCTAATGTGACAATGCGATCGCTATGTCCTTGCAATGTTCTTAAAACTCTACCAGTACGGAAGTCCCAAATTTTAATTGTCTTGTCGCTACTGCCACTAATTAAGTATTGTGCATCAGGGCTAAAGGCGATCGCTCTTACTGCATCCGAATGTCCTGATAACTGACGAATCTCTTTTCCCGTACTCATGCTCCATAGACGAATTGTTCGATCGTCACTTCCAGTAGCAAGCATTGTACTATCTGCACTAAAAGCTGTAGACCAGACTGTACCCGAATGTCCAGCAAGCGTCCGCAAAAATTTTCCTGTTGTTAAATCCCAAACATCTGCGGTGTTGTCACCACTTCCACTGGCAAACCTTTGTCCATCAGGACTTACCGCGACTGACCAAACTGTACCCGAATGCCGAGAAAAAGTTTGCAGTAATTGACCATTTGAAACATCCCAAAGTTTGATAGTGCGATCGCTGCTACCACTAAGAATATTTGAACTGTTGGGTTTGACTGCAACTGACCAAACTGTATCAGCATGTCCTGAAAGTGTTTGATCTAAGACAATCTGGTTAAGCGTAGGACGTGGCGACACTGAAACTGCAGGTTGTAAAGTGTGTTGTGGCGATCGCGGTAAGTAATAATTACTACCAATAATTAAAATTGCAGCAAAACCGCCAATCAAACTGCCAACGATTAGCGTCGTTTGACTCAGAAGAGTTTGCTGTTTTAAATCTTTAGCGTAGTCTGTCGTGTCTAAGTTTAGTTTGAGAGTTTTCTTAGTAACAACTTGTGGAGATAGATACTTATTAACTAAGGGTTGTAATGCTTGCAGTGTTTCTGTTGCACTTTGGTAGCGATCTCTATAGTGATAGCAGATCATTCTATTGAGCACCTGCGCAAGCTGAGGGCTAACTTGACATCGCTCTTGCCAAATGATTTCCCCTGTTTCGGAATTTTGAGTAAGTTGTGTGGGATTTAAACCTGTCAAAGCTTGAATTCCAATGATTCCCAGGGCGTAGAGGTCGCTATTGGGACGCGGTCTTCCTTGGGCTTGTTCGGTCGGCGTGTAGCCTGCTGTGCCAATGGCAATGGTAGCAGGTCCACTGAGAAAATAGTTAGAACTCGTTTTTCCTTGATTTGTGACGACTTGCATCCAAGCTTGTTTTACTGAACCAAAATTAACTAATACTAAGCGATCGTCTTGTTGTCTTCTAATAATGTTATTTGGTTGGATGTCGCGATGAATTAGCCCGTGACTGTGAACAAACTCTAAGATCGGCAAGACTTCTTGCAGTAGCTCGACGACTTGGCTTTCGCTCCATTTCCTTCCTAGTTCAAGTTCCTTACTTAGCGGATTCCCAGTGATAAATTCTTGTACTAAGTAAAACTCTTGATTTGCTTCAAAGCGATCGAGAAGTTGAGGAACTCGGTCGTAGTCACCGAGCCTTTTTAAGGCTTCTACTTCTCTTAAGAATAGTCCTCTGAGAGTGGCTAGAGACTCAGGATGGCGATCGACTGATTGAAAATGTTTAACAATACACGTTGTTGGCTGCGGCTGATGCGTATCTTTGGCAAGGTACGTATGACATAAGCCTGCTGTGCTGAGAGTTTGAATAATCTGATAGCGATCGCGTACTAACTTGCCTAACATCTTATCCGCGTTGGGGTTTGGGATGCTTTTATGTTTTTGATCTTTTCATATTAGGGGATCTACCGCAAAAACATTGCTTCCACCCTGCTTTTGCAGTAAAAAGTAACAGTTTACCCTCAAAAGCGCTACCAAGTTTGAAAACAAGAATCGAAGGCTAGAGATGCGGATGAGAGGACTTGAACCTCCACTCCTTTCGGAACTAGAACCTAAATCTAGCGCGTCTGCCAATTCCGCCACATCCGCTTATGGCTTTAATATCATAGCAAATTATTTTACTAACGCAATAACCTCTACTCTGGCGATTGCTGTCGGACTTTATTCCTACTATACGCAATACTGCTAAGTTGCGTACTGAATTGGAGATACAGACAATCAATGAAAGTGGCGATCGCGCTCATTAATTGCGTTTCTTGGGTACTTTCATTAAGTTAATCTCGCAACCGTTTAGAAGTTGCGATCGACAAGTGTCGATGATGTAGTTCATTTCACGCGCGCAATATCTAGGATATTTTTGGAGATTGCTGTGTTGAATGGCTACAAATTTAGCACGGCACTCGTTATATCAATTATATAAATGATGCTAAGTTTTTATTCATTGTTACTTCTTTGTCACCGCATAATCATCAAGTATTCGAGTGATAACAATAAGTTTATTTTTATTATTTTCTTTAAAGAAAAAACAGATTATTATATAGATTAATCTCTATACAAACCCTAAAAAAATATTAATTGTAAAGTTATAAATTGGTTTATTAAATTGTGAGAATTTTTGCTGACTTATTAAGAAATAAGAGATAAAAAAAAGTTAATAAAGTGCTCAACTTTGTGGAGGACAGCAAATGAGCATAGTAGCACAAGTAATCGCTCAATCTGATGAAGCCAATCGTTTTTTGACTAATACGGAGCTCGATAAGCTACAAGATTTTTTCAGAACAGGAGAACAGCGATTAAAAGTTGCTCAGATCTTGACACAAAATGAACAAAAAATCGTGCAAGAAGGCAGCCGCCGCTTTTGGCAGGTCGTTCCGAATACTCCAAGTAATAGCGGCGATCCCAAAAAAACAGCATTATGTCAACGAGATCAAAGTTGGTATTTACGATTAATTACCTACGCTGTTTTGGCAGGTAACATGAAACCCCTTGAAGATATTGGTATAGATGGAATGCGAGAAATGTATACTTCTCTAGGTGTTCCTGTCAGTAATATCGGTAATTGTATGCGTTGTCTAAAAGAAGTTGCAACAAACATGATGAGTAGCGAAGAAGCAGCGATCGCCAAGCCTTACTTCGACTATTTGATTCGAGCAATGTACTAATTTTTTAAAGCGCAATTTTTTTGACACAATTCATTTTTGAGAAGTTAATTTTTCAGTAATCTTTTGAGCAGTTTAGTTTGAGAAGAAAGCAATGCAAGATACGATTACTTCGCTCATTAACCCTGCGGATCAACGCGGTAAGTATTTAGAGACTGAGGAATTAGAAAAACTCAGACGATATTTTCAATCAGGTGAGTTACGTGTCAAAGCTGCATCGGCAATTAGTAATAATGCGGCTAATATTATTCGCGAAGCTGTAGCAAATTCGTTGCTGTATGGTGATATTACTTGCCCTGGTGGAAATATGTATCCTACCCGAAGATATGCAGCGTGTATCCGCGATTTAACGTTGTTTTTACGTTATGCTACTTATGCGATGCTAGCAGCCGATCCTTCGATTTTAGATGAGCGAGTGCTTGACGGACTTAAGGAAACTTACAATTCATTAGGTGTTCCTATCCAACCTACGATACAAGCAATCCAGGCGATGAAAGAAGTAACAACTCGCTTGGTAGGTACTGAAGCAGGTGAAGAAATTGGAATGTATTTTGACCATATCTGTAATGGTTTGAGTTAGAACGTTTTCTCCGAAGCCCCCTCTAGATCCCCCATATACTGGGGGATTTTGTGCTTGGAAGCTTCTAGAATTGGTGTAGCTGAGGAAAAACCTCAGCACGCGTACCTCTGCTCTGACCCCTGACCTCTAGCTTCTTACCCCTGCACCTCTACCATATACGCCATATCTAAAGGTTTTCCCCTGCGAACTCTGGCGCGGATAGTAAGTTGTTTCGTAGAGTTTACGCGGCATGGACTGTGGATATTTTAGATGAGATTGCTCCTCAGTTGGGCTTTCGTAGAACGGGTTTGAAGTATGTTTGGGATAGCTAAATTCGTAAAGAACTTTTTGCTTTGGCTGTGAGTTGATAAAACTTGGCTTTCCATGCGCGTGCGATGGATTATAAAGCTTATTATTGGCTGGTTGTTGATAAGCAAAAGCAGGTTTCTGCTCGAGCGCGGGGGTTTCGTAGAAGGTGTTTAAATTTGGCTGTGGCTGGTAACTAAAATGTTTTTGATACGCCAAGTTAGGATTGGGGAAAATCTCCGAGAAGGCGTTTTTCCAAGATTCTAAAACTGGCTCAAAGTAACTCGATGCTAACCCGAAATGCCATAATGAACCTTGAAGAACAACAAAGGCTAGATAAAAATAGGCGTTAGCCAACCAAATTCGCGTTGTTGGTTCGGGATCGCCTGGGATATAAAAGTGCGGTAAGAGAAATAAATTAAACTGCGATCGCACTCCGTAGAAGTCTTCAGGATAGACAAGCGTATTCAAGCCGCAATAAAACGCTCCAGCGAATCCTGCAAGCGACAGCGCAAATAGCGAATACCCTAAAATTGCATTCCCAGAAAAGATGAATCGCCGCTTCACCCAATCAAAAGGTTCGCGGGAAAGATGCCAAATTCCACCTAAAATCAGCAGGATACCCGCGTAGATATGACCGCCAACGACATCTTCTAAATTGTTTACAGTGAATAGATGCAAAATGCGATCGCCAATTGTCAGTGGATTCAGCGTCGGGTTCGTAACAACTCGCACCGCACCCAAATGAGCATCGTATAAACCACCAAAAAACATTGCTTTAGCGGCGATCAGTAGCGCGCCTAAGCCCAAGAAAATGAGGTGATTGCCTAGAATCAATCCTAACTTGTTTGGGTCATCCCAGTTAAAATGATAGCGACGTGCTGCTGGTTTCTCATCTTCTAAACTTTCAGCGACTTTAGTGCGGTGAAACCAAGTACCGAAAGCAAATACGAGCGATGAGACGATCAATACAATAGCGATCCGAAAATAAGGTTGGGTATGAATCACTTGAT
Source organism: Chroococcidiopsis sp. TS-821 (assembly GCF_002939305.1). Classification (NCBI taxonomy): domain Bacteria; kingdom Bacillati; phylum Cyanobacteriota; class Cyanophyceae; order Chroococcidiopsidales; family Chroococcidiopsidaceae; genus Chroococcidiopsis; species Chroococcidiopsis sp. TS-821. The sequence goes on from NZ_MVDI01000004.1 coordinate 96,786, forward strand.
TATTTAATACGCCCCATCCTTGAGTTGCTAAGCGTGGTAGCCAAAATAGCCGTTGCTCGTACATTGGTTGCGTTGGCGAGTAGCGCGCAATTTCCCACAAAATCCACGCACCAATACCAAAACAGACTATTGCGGCGTGTGCAATATGTGCAACCAAAAATGTTCCTGACAAATTAATAAATCGGGCATTTCCAGCCCACCAAGGATACTTAACCTTGTTTTTGCTGGATGTTTGCATTTTATTAAAGCCTCAGTTTCAAAGGTTTCCTAGTCAATGACAAGAGCGTTCCGAGGAAATCCCATCTCACAAAACTGTTACAAATCTGAATTAAATAGGTGAGAATGAACGTAACTTAAAGGTTGGTGACTGGTCAATGGTAATTATTGGTAAGAATGTTGATTTTTTCTTACCAATTACCAAACCTAAAAAGTCTGACTTCTAATCATGCCCACCTACTTAGTGATATTATTATTGGCTAATAGAAATATCGCAATTAATTGCAGCATTTGTTAACGTTATGCAATTTTCTGTAATCTAAACTATGCGCAATTAGCTACGAACTAAACGCTAACAGCTAGTAGCTTTTCAACACCGATGCAAACGAGTCAAAAGTACTACTATCTCATCAATTGCTTGCCGAATCGTTGTTGCTGGTAAATCCGATTGATTAACAAGAATACTGAAAACTAACGGCTCATAGTTAGTCGCATTGAGATATCCTGATAAAGCAACAATACCGCTCATCGTGCCAGTTTTTGCTTGCACAATACCTTGCGCGGGTGTATTCTGGAAGCGGCTTTTCAAAGTACCGCTGATACCAGCAACAGGTAAGGAATTCCGATAAACCTTGGAACTCGCCATCGCCCTTAGCGTTTGCACGATCGCTTCTGGACTGACTAAATTGTGACGCGATAAACCAGCACTATCGACTAACACATATCCGTTGGGATCGACGCCTAAGGTTGTTAGGGTAGTACGAACAATTTCTAAACCATTATTTTCTGTATCACTACTTGCTTGAGCAGCGATCGCTCTCAATAATGCCTCAGCATAGAGATTATTGCTATTTTGATTTGTTTCGAGCAAAAGTTGTGCCAATGGTGGTGATATAACTGCGGCTAGTTCCTGAATATTTTCTTGGTTTGTACGCGTGACAACGGTTTGTTGAGTCGTAATTCCTGCTTTTGCTAGCGCGCGCCGGAAATGTCGCAAAAAATGTTCTGTCGGTTCAACGACTGCTAGATTGACTGATTGCGGTTCAGCATCGACACTCAAGTTACCTGTAATTTGCAGAACTGCACCTTTTAAGTCACGACTAACACTGATTGTCGTTGTTTCTCCCGCAGGAACCGTTAAAGACTCATTTTCAACCCGCCACCATATCGCTTCGGTAGGATCGATCCATTGTACCCGTAACGGTTGACCGATCTGTTGCGGCAATAACTTTAGCTCTACTGCGTTTTGATTCAAAATAAAGTTGCCAACTGGCGCGCCGTAATCTACCTGTACATCTTCCCATTCCCAGGTACGATTGACGATTGCATTGCGCAAGTAACCGTCATCAGCAATGAGTTGGTTAACTTGGCGAATACCGCGACGACTTAACTGTTGGGCTAATGCTTGTAGCTGGGTATCAGTGAAACTCGGATCTCCGCGCCCGACGATTCGCAAACTGTCGCCACTAGCATAAACTGAAGTACGAATTTGAAATTGCGCGCCTAGTCGCTGCAAAGCGGCTGCAGTTGTAAGTAACTTGGTGTTTGAAGCCGGAATAAAATACTTTTGCGCATCTTGGCTATAAAGATTGCGTGCAGTAGTGAGTGTTTGAATCAAAATTCCCCAGCGCAATCGACTAAATTGCGGACGATTGGTAATCTGTTCAATCGCTGTTCCCATTTGTGTAGGGCAAAGCTGTTGTTGAGATTCTTGTTCAATTGCGGGCTGTGTTTGGGCAATTGCAGATTGAATGCTTTGGGCAAAGAGGAGTAGAAGTAGTAAGCTAATGTACTTAAGCTTCACGCGATCGCCGTTACTAATAGTGAGATAAATTCATTTAGCGAGTATGCCACGAAACTTGAACGCAATAACAGCGAGGTCTGAAAATAGTGAAACGAATGAGTAAAATTTTGTGTATTTTAGAAGCTGTAATGTGTAGCCATTATGGGAATACTACGACGCAACTACAATAGACCCAACGTCGAAACCGAGTTATATTCCAGGCGTTCTAGTAGATTGTTATCAAGATTCGCGATCGCACTTTCTACTGTGGCAATTATTTTTAGTTCTCTGACACTTGCACGAGTATTTATACTACAGCGTGAGGTAGAAGAGCTAGAAAATTCTATAGAGCAATTAACCACTGCACCGTCGCCAACCGCTACTACCAGCCCATCCAATCCAATAGACAGCAACATTCCTACACCACCGCCTGCAGTTGCACTCGATTCCACTGCAGCACCATCTCCAACTGCAACCCTAGAACCAGGTAGATTTGTGCAACCTGCCTTAAGTAACAAAGCGCAAGTTCAATTAATCCAAGTCAACCGAATTCCAGGTCAATTTGATGTCGTTAACATCCAAATGCGCATTCGCGCGCTTGAACCGAACATTCCTTTGTCGGACATTATCAACTTGAACGACACGACAGCCAGCAATCCAGGAACGAATGAAACTTACAAAGTCATTAGCGGCGAATCGACAGGGATTGTGTCTTTGGGCGCGCTGCAAAGTGCCAACCAAACTACAGTTGATGCTTATGTCTGGTTACAAGTACCAATGCAAGTTAACGCGATCGATATTTATATTCCTAATACCGAACCTTTTAAGAATGTACCAATTGCAAGTTAAACAGATTTCCTGCACTGGTAATATTTAAGCCCACAGACTGCAGTCTGGGGCTATGGAAGCTAAGCTGTACAGCAGGCTTACAACTTAGTACCGCACTCTGGACAGAATTTATTTGTGCTGACGTTTTTTGCACCGCAGTTACTGCAGTAGATCAGTTCAGCTACTGTTTCCTCTTTGGGGCGTTCGGGTAAGCCAATCATTTGAGCATTGCTCTTACCTGGGGCAACCATAGGATAGCAGTTTTCATCGCGGGTAACGTGAGCGTCGACTAAAACTGGACCGTCATGCGCTAGCATTTCGGCGATCGCATCTGGCAATTCATCGCGAGTGCGAATCACCATCCCTTTGATACCATATGCTTTTGCCAATAGCTCAAAATCTGGCATCGCCGGTTCCATATTTGAGGAAGAGTAACGTTCGCCATAGAACGCCTGTTGCCATTGACGCACCATGCCTTGCCAACCATTGTTGATAATAATTGTCTTGACATTAATGCCATAATGTGCTAAAGTCCCCAACTCTTGGAGATTCATTTGGAAACTTGCATCGCCACTAATACAAATCACTTGCTCATCGGGTAATGCGACTTTTGCACCCATGGCAGCAGGTAAGCCGAAGCCCATTGTTCCTAATCCGGCGCTGGAAATCCAACGACGCGGACCATTTTTCAAAAATTGTGCTGCCCACATTTGGTGCTGACCGACATCGGTTGTGTAATAGGCGTCTGGGGCTTGGCGACCAACCTCAAAAATCACTTCTTGCGGCGCGATACTGTGGTCGTAGTGTGGGACGACCAAAGGATATTCTTCGCGCCAGCGGTTAATGCGATTGAGCCATTCTTGCGTTTGATTGGGCGTACCAGAGATTCCCGCAGCGTGAATGCGGTGCAATAAATCCTTGAGAACGTTGCGTACGTCACCGACAATAGGTACATCGGGCGTGCGGTTTTTACCGACTTCTGCTGGGTCGATATCAATGTGAATGACTTTAGCGCGCGAAGCGAATTCATCCAACTTACCTGTAACGCGGTCGTCAAATCTTGCGCCAACACAAATCAGCAGGTCGCATTCGCTGACTGCAAAATTCGCATATGCTGTACCGTGCATTCCCAACATTCCAACCGATAGCGGATGGTTTTCGTCAAATGCACCGATCCCCATCAGCGTTGTTGTTACAGGAATATGAAATAACTCAGCGAGTTGTTTCACTTCAGCGTGGGCATTTGCAGCGATCGCACCACCGCCTACATACAATAGCGGCTGCCGTGCCTGACGAATCAATTCGATCGCTTGCATAATTTGCCGCGGATTTCCCTTGACCGTTGGACGATACCCTGGTAGCTTAACGCTTCCTGGTTCGACAGGAACGTAGTCAAACTCTTCTAAACCAACATCTTTCGGGACATCGATCAAAACAGGTCCTGGGCGTCCAGAACTGGCAATGTAAAAGGCTTCGGCAACGATGCGCGCCATATCTTTGGGATCGCGCACGACATACGAGTGCTTAACTATGGGTAACGTGATGCCGTAAATATCAGTTTCTTGAAACGCATCCGTACCAATAGCTCCGCGCGGTACTTGTCCCGTAACAACGACCATCGGGATCGAGTCCATGTGTGCGGTGGCAATTCCTGTCACCAAGTTTGTCGCCCCAGGACCTGAAGTCCCAAAGCAGACTCCCACTTTTCCTGTAGCACGAGCATAGCCGTCGGCTGCATGAGCTGCCCCTTGTTCGTGTCTTACCAAAATGTGCTGAATTCCGCCAGCGGCTTCGGCGCGATACAGTTCATCGTAAATTGGTAGAATTGCGCCGCCAGGATAACCAAAAATATGCGTAACTCCGTGACGCTTGAGACTGTCAATTAGAGCATAGGCACCGGTTGCTCTTTTTGGTGCTTTAATCGGCGATGCTGAAATTTCGGGCTTCAGCCGAGGTTCAGCTTCTAAGGAGATATTGTTCGACCGCGACTCTTCGTAGGGAACGCTTCGTGAATGCACTGGTAAGATCCTCACGCAATGGCTAACTGGATTAGGGTTGGCTTTTGTATTTTAAGATGCATTTTAACTCGAAATTCTATTCTAATCTTCAGTGGATTTCTTGTGTCTAATAGTAGAAAAAATACTATGGTAAGGGTCAGAGATTTGCAGCTAAAGTTCGTTCGCCTAATCAAACCGTTTTACTTTTTTAAGGCGAAGTGATTCACAGCACATCGCGGAGCGTACCGCGCGTGTTCTTCCATGCCCAAAACCCAATAATAACAACAAAAATACTCATTCCCAACAATACAGTGCGTAAGCCAAGGGTATCTGCTAAGGGACCAGTAATTGCCAGTGGTAAGCTTAAGGCAATATTGACTGCATTGTTTTGAAATCCGAACACTTTACCGTGCATTTCTGCAGGAGTTTGCTGTTGAATTAAGGTTTGCATTGGTACGCCAATCAGTGATGCACCTAAACCAAGTAAGGCACTCAAACCTAAACCCAGCGCTAAACTACTGATAAAAGTAAACACCGCCAGCACGAACGCCATACTTAAAAAACCATACAAAGGTAAAGGTTTCTGGTGAAAGCGATCGCCCCAATGCCCCAAAACTCCTGCCCCCAAAACCATCCCTACTCCGGAAGCTGCCAATAAAAAACCAAATTGAGTTTCTCTTAAACCAATCTCTGCTGCCAGCTCAATTGTCAAAACTGTTAATGCCGCAAATACTGAGTATAAAAGTGTTAATTGCAGCATGGCATTCCAGACTAAGCGATTGCGTTGAAGGTAGCGCAAGCCGGCTTTAAAGTCACTCCAAGGATGAACCGTTCTGAGCTTAATATCTGCAGGAGCCTTTTCTCTAAAGGTGACAAGTTGCATAATGACGCCAGAAAGCAAATACAAGCCACCAACCAACACTTCTCCACCATATTCGGCATTCCAGTCACGAGCTAAACTCAACAAAGGTTCTCCGATCGCAAAGCCGACGATTAACGCTCCCATTGTTGTTGTCGCAAATAAAGCATTTGCTGCCATTAAATTTTCTCGCCTTACCAGTAGCGGAATCGCGGCTTGTTCTGCAGGTGCAAAAAACTGCGTCACTGTAGAGATAATGAACGTCAGAATCAACAAAATTAAAAATTCCCTTGGTAACCATGGAATCGCGATTGTGAGAATACCACGCGCGATATCCGCAGCGACAAGAATAGGTTTTTTTTGATAGCGATCGACAAAAATTCCGCCAGCCGAGCCAAAGAAGATTGCGGGTAGCGTAAATGCCAGCATGAGTGTAGATCGCATCGAGTTTTCCATGCCTGGCGTTGTTTGATATTTTCCCAACAGCGCAATCAGCAACACAAAGAAAACTTTGTCGGCGATTTGAGAAAATAACTGCCCAATCCACATCAACATGAAAGGTTGATTTTTAAGTAAGGCGCGAAATCCTCTACCAAAATCGGGTGGTTCTTCAATCGGAAACATAAGAATAGTGATTAGTGGTTAGTAATTTTACAGAAAAGCTCATTTATATTATTCTCCCCTGCACCGCAAGCACCCCTGCTCCTCTACTCCTCATATTGCTCTAACAGCGCGATCGCAAAATCAGCCGCAGTCATACGTGCGATGAGTTGCGAGTTTTTTACATAGCAGCCAGAAACCGTTTGAGGCGATCGCCATAAAGTTAAATGATCGACCGCAGGTTCAGCATAGAAATCAGCACTACCACTTCCTAGCATCCCAGAACTCCAGTGCGTAAAATAATCGTGACTGAGGCGATGTAGAGGAAAGTTGCCAAAAAGCGGAACTCCCCAGCCATCAATGGCAATCAAAGCGAGAACTTGTCCGCCTAGGCTTTGCCACAGGTTTGCGGCTGTAATTGCGCCGACAACGCCTGCACTAAAGGCGATAAAAACGATGGGGGGCGATCGCCGCTGCGGATTGCCAAGCTGCGATCGCAAAAACTGCAAAACGTGGAGTGGCGACAACACTGCATAGTCGTGGGAGGGAAAAATCAGGAAGTTGTCGCGCTGAATCGACTTAGTTTTTAATCCTTGAATGAATTGCTGCGTTAATTCGGGGGCGTGAATGCCTGGACAAATTACGACGTGCATCGGTCTTTAGAAGTAGTAGAAATATTCCGTGAATTTACTCTAGTCACCTTAAGCAGCTATACAGGAAACTTTAGAGACCCAGTTGCCGCAAGTTGTGCAGAAATACAGCTGAGATGAACTCACCAATGAGCCAAGAGGTGAAAGTTAACACTCAAAGTTCATCACCAGACGAAATTGCTAGGCTACAAGCCCTTTACCAGTGCCATATTCTGGATACGGCTCCTGAAAAAGCTTTTGATGAAATTACGACCTTAGCTGCATATATTTGTCAGACACCTGTTGCCCACATTAGTTTGGTCGACGCACGACGCCAGTGGTTTAAATCGAAGGTGGGTATAACAGCGACAGAAACTCCACGTCGTTTTTCTTTTTGTACGCATACTATCAGTCAATCGGATATTTTCATCATTCCAGATACGTTAGCAGATGAACGCTTTGCCACAAATCCATTTGTGACTTCAGATCCTTACATTCGCTTTTATGCAGGTGTACCTTTAACTACGGTTGAAGGTTACAACATTGGTACGCTATGTGTCATAGATTATGTTCCGCGAGAGCTCACTAATGCCCAAGTAGAAGCGTTACAGAAACTTGCGTATCAAGCTATGCAACTCATCGAGTTACGCCGAAATTTAGGAGAATTAGAAAGTTCTAAAACTCGACATCAAAAAAACAAAAACAGTAATTCTTTTCTCAAAAATGTTGCTGGCTTTTTTGGCATAGCTTCGCTGATTTTAATTGTTATTAGCTTCGTTTCTTATCGAAATCTCAATGGATTAATTCGTACTTATAATCAAGCAACAAACTCGCATGAAATTCTAGAAAAACTAGAAGCTGTAGTTTCCCAAATGAAAGATGTGGAAACGGGACAGCGGGGCTATGTTATTACTGGTCAGGACAATTATTTAGAACCATATAACAAAGCTACTGCCTCAATTGCTCAACACCTCGAAGAATTAAGATATTTATTGGGAGGCGAGCCAAAGTATCAGCCGCAACTGAAAAAACTTGAGTCACTTATTCAGCAAAGAATTGCTTTCAGTCAATCTGTAATTGACGCGCGAAGAAAATTTGACTTTGAAACAGCAAGACAGTTAACACTCTCAGGTCGCGGTAAACATCTCATGGATGAAATTCGCCAAATTATCCATGAAATTGAACAGCAAGAAAACGCAATTTTACAGCAGCGATCGCGTAAGGCACGAACAAACTCTTACTTGACAGTTTCGGCTTTTACGACTGGAATTTTACTTAATTTTTGCCTGCTTAGTGGAGTATATTATCTTACATATCGCGAGATTCATAAGCGCCAGCGAACTGAACTGATTCTCGAACAAGAACGTGACTTTACCTCAGCAGTACTTAATACAAGCGGTGCATTAGTTCTCGTGACAGATACTCAAGGTAAGATTGTTCGTTTTAATCAAGCTTGTGAAAAGTTAACAGGTTATCTTTTTAGTGAAGTTAGAGATAAAATTTTTTGGGATTTGGTTATTCCTCCAGAAGATGTGGCGCAAGCGATCGCGTTATTTCGCCAAGTACAAACTGAGTTTCCGCAGCAATGTGAAAGTTATTGGAAAACCAAGAATGGCGATCGCCGCTTAATTGCTTGGTCGAATACAACACTTCTTGATGCGGATGGAGTCGTCGAATATATTATCAGTACTGGTATCGACATTACCGAGCAAAAGCAAATTGAAGCAACTTTACGCCAAACCAATACGCTACAAACTGCGATTCTCGATAGTACAAGTTACACTGTTATTTCTACTAGTATAGATGGAACAATTTGTACGTTTAATCGCGCTGCTGAACAATTATTAGGCTACTCTGCTGAGGAAATTATCGGCAAAACAACACCAGTGATTTTTCATGATATTCAAGAAATCGTACAGCGATCGCAAGCGCTATCGGCACAGGGAATACACGTCCCTCTTGGCTTTGATGTGTTTGTCGCCTTAGCACGACGGGGAGAAATCGACGAACAAGAATGGACTTATATTCGTAAAGATGGTAGTCGCTTTCCAGTTTTATTGTCGGTCACAGCTTTACGCGACATTGATGGAAACATCACAGGATTTCTCGGAATTGGCAGCGATATCACCGAACGCAAGCAAGCCGTTGAAGCCTTACGCACGAGCGAAGCTCGGCTGAATTTTACTTTGGAAGCTGCTCAAATGGGAATATGGGACTGGGACATGCTAACGCACCAAGTCACTTTTTCTGAGCGGTTAGCATTAATCTTTGGTTTTCCGCCAGCTACTCGTTGTGCAACTTATCAAGATTTTATTAATACTATCCATCTTGACGATCGCGCAATTGTTGAGCAAAGTATCGCCCGTGCAGTCGAAGGAGATGGCAACTATCAGGTTGAGTTTCGGATTTTTTGGTCAGACGGTACTATACATTGGATTGGCAGCCAAGGTCGGGTTTATTACGATGACACTCATCAAGCAACGCGGTTGGTGGGTGTATCGATGGATATCACCGAACGCAAACGGACAGAACAAGCACTACAGCAAGCAAATGCAAAGTTAACTGGTTGGGTGCGCGAATTAGAAGAACGTAACCGCGAAATTACGTTACTCGGCGAGATGAGCGAGATTTTACAAGCCTGTGAAACTGTAGAAGAAGCCTACAAAACTTTACCCAGTTTAGTGCAACCTTTGTTTCCAAATTTATCGGGCGGCATTTTTCTGATTAGTGCCTCTCGGAATATAGTAGAAGCAGTGGCAACGTGGGGTAGTATTTCTAGCAGCCACGTGCTATTTAAATCAGATGATTGCTGGGCGCTGCGACGCGGGAGATTGCATTACGTCGAGAACACGCACGCAGGTTTAGTGTGTCAACATCTCGATGGCACTAGCGCAACTGTTGAATATCTCTGCGTACCAATGATGGCGCAGGGTGAAGCTTTGGGGTTATTGCATTTGAGTTGTTCAGAATTAGGGTTAACTCAAGGAAAAAAACAGCTAGCGATTACAGTTGCAGAACATATCGGGTGGGCGATCGCTAATTTAAAATTGCGCGAGAAATTGCAAAACCACAGTATTCGCGATGCATTGACAAATTTATTCAATCGCCGCTACATGGAAGAATCGCTGGAACGCGAACTCTTTCGCTGCGATCGCAAGCAGCAACCTTTGGGTATCGTTATGATCGACGTCGATCATTTTAAGCGCTTTAATGATACGTTCGGTCACGAGGCAGGTGATATTGTCTTGCGCGAAATTGGCTTGTTTCTACAAAAGAATATTCGGAAATCAGATATCGCTTGTCGCTATGGTGGCGAAGAATTAGTATTAATTCTCCCTGAATCTTCTTTAGACGTTGCTCAACAGCGGGCGGAACAAATTCGTGAAGGTGTTAAACATTTACGCATTCAACATCGCCAGCAGTTGTTGGGTACTGTAACGCTTTCGCTGGGAATTGCTTGTTTTCCGCAACACGGCTCAACTCCCGAAGCTTTAATTCAAGCAGCAGACGCAGCGTTGTACCGTGCTAAAGCTACAGGGCGCGATCGCGCTGTTATTGCTTAATACTTTCTTCCTCACACTAGCTAGCTACCGATATCCTGGCTCGCTTTCTTCAGGGCTAGCACCTCCTAGGGGAGTATTTGGCATCGTTGGATTAATCTGTGGAATAGGATTTATTGGTGATGGGGGCGGTTGCTGGATTGAACCATCAATAGATGTAGGATTTGGAATTTGTTGTTGAATTGACGTGGGAATGCTGGGAGGTAAAGTAGATTGTTGAATTGAGCTATCGCCAGATGTAGGATTGGAAACTGACTCGCTTGTTTGGCTAGGGAAAGCCGAAATTGGACTTGGGTTTGGTTCTTCCGGTTTGTAAAAGCCTAGTAATACCGCAGATGTCCGAAAGTACCGCGTCCATTGCTGAATTCCTGGTTGCTTTTGCCAATCAGCACGCGTGACTTTAGAAGACAGCAGCGGTACTTGCTGTCCGTGACGTTCGCCTAAGATATTCACCGCAACTTCAGTGACATTATCTTCTGCAAATCCTTGCTCAACAAGAGTCGCTGCCATAGCCTCCGCCTCTTGCATTAATGTTGTAAAAGTTTGATTTGGTTGAGATCTAAGCGTATATTCAATTCTTTTCATTTCTGCTACTGCTGGAGCAGCAAGTAGACTCCAGCAACAAATAGCAGATGCACCGAGAATTGTCCATTGATGTAAGTCCATCGCTCTTATTTAATGGAATAGTAAATACCAGGGAAATGATTTACCAAATTTTGGATAAACTGCCACCGCTTCAATTTCAATCAACCAATCTGGATTAACAAGTCCTGCAACTGCAAGCGTTGAGCGCGCGACTTTTACAGGATTTGTTGGATTGTTAAAGAATTGCGCGTAAGCATCGAACCAACCTTGGTAATCGACGATGTTATTTTTGAATGGATCGGCGACAAGATAAACGCGAAGATAGATCACGTCCGACAAACTTAAACCAGATTCTTGTAGCAGTGACTGAATGCGTTCTAAAGTACCAATTGCTTGCGTTTTGGTATCTCCATAACGCTCGCGACTGCCCGCTGGTGCGTTGGGATCTATCACAGGTGGTACTGTACCACTTGTCCAGTAATAAGCCTTAATTGGGGGTACGGCAACAGCCGAAGAAATGGGCGACTCAGGGGGACCAAAAAATGTTACCATCCAGGGTGCCGTTTTTGCGGCTGCTTGGACATCAACACCAAGAAGACTTATTAAAAGTATGCTTACACAAACACTCAGAATTAACCAGCGTCCTAGTTTAAAAACTCGGCTAAAAAATCTCGTCATTGCTCTTATTTCCTTGTAATTACTAATGCTTGCGCATAAAGTTAAGAAGTGTTTTTATCAACTTTTCTTGACATAACTTATGCCAAGGCGTTGATTTTGGCGGTGACTAAACGCGCTGATTCTAAAGCTCCCGCCATCCATCCAGTAAGATAGCTGAGGTGTTCTCCGGCTAAGTAAATATTGCCGTCTGGTTCATTGAGTCGGGGATAGTATTGTGCCCTAACGTCAGTGGTATAGCTTGCCCATCCACCTAAGCTATAGGGAATGTTCGACCAGAAAAGGGCAAGACCGTTTTCAAAGTGATTTTTATACTGGGGATGAATTTTACTGCCTTGTTCGAGGGCGAGTGCAACTCGTGCTGTGGGTGATAAGGCACCTACAGTAGCAGCAACAGAACCAAAGTTGTAATACCCCAACATCACGCCTTTACGAGAAAGATAATCATTCGAGGGATACCAAATTTGATTAATATCTTGGTTAGTCCAACTGATTCCACCAAAGATATTTTCGTCTTCTTCCCAGAAACGGCGATTGAATTGCAAACCACACTTACCAGTCACGGCATAACTGACGCTGGCGATCGCAGCTTTCATGTCTGGAGAAAAGTCGGAAGGAATATCCTTCAACACCGATAAAGGAATCGTACAGATACAATAATCTCCGCGTATGCGGCGCTGGCTTCCTGATTTATCGGTATAGACAATTCCCACGCCATCAGATAATTTGCGAATTTCTTTGACAACCGCCTCGTAATTGATTGAGTTACCGACACGGCGTTCAAAAGCTTTGGCAATTTGATCCATTCCACCCACAGGTTGGAACATCGTCATTTGTTGGTCGAAGCCCCATTCAAATACTTCGTTACCAGCAAAACCAAGTTGCAGTAGTGCACTTAAATCATAAGGATCGTCAACTTCGCCTGGTTGCAAGCCTGCACCTTGTGGTACTGCATACCCGCGACGGCTTGACCCTTTATAAAATAAATCAGGATCGAGACCGCCATACGTCCGTAAAAACTCAATTAACCTTTCTTTATCCTCAGTTGTCAGAGATGCATTCAGCGCGTTCTGATTGAGACTTTTGGCAAGAAGTTCGGAGATATAGCCGCGCATATCGGTGACGGCTTCGCGCACGTGAACTTTTTTTTCTGACAAAGGACCTGCGTTTTCTTGGTAGATGTATTGCTGGCGACTTAGGTTAACAATAACTTCTAACTCAACACCAAGTTCTTTGCAGTAGTCGATCGTCACGTGATGGTAGGGAATCCGCGCAGGACCTGGATTGAAATACAAACCGCGATCGAACTGTATTGTTTGGGTTGTACCAGTGATTTCGGTGAGTTTGTCACCGCCACGCAACGTCCAACATCTACCACCCGCACGCGATCGCGCTTCTAAAATGACACATTCATAACCTACTTTGCCCAACTCATAAGCCGCAGCCATTCCTGCTAAACCCGCACCGAGAATGATTACGCGCTTGCGATTTCCTCGGCGCTGTAGCTGAAATGGTTCTTTTAGCGTTGGTTGTGCTGTGGCTGGCTGTTCTAGCAAATCTAAAGCTTTCATCGCAGCATATGCTGAACCCGCAGACGCAGCAACGGCTGTTATGAAGTCTCTTCGCTTCATAGCTGCTCCTCACTATTTTCTTGCAGCGGATGCCTAGAGGCGTTCTCCGCTAGGAATCTTTGTTATGCAGCAAATATGCTGCGCTTGACTTGATATGACAAGACAATATATGTAGCACTTATAAAAAAGTGTCTTTTATTTAACAGTTTCTCGACAAAGATTGCTAATTCATAACAAAAAAATGTAACAGTTTCTTACTAAAAATATAGTTTTTCTACTTCACTTTCGAAACTTTAAAAATGTTATCTTTGTAACAGTTTATAAGGATAGAAAACTGATTTTATGAAATGTTTACTTTTTGTTTATTTAAAAAGAGTAGCTGCTCGAACGCATAGTTTTTACTAAAAATCTACTATTATAAATATATTTTTATGTACTAGTAGAAATTAATTATTTTAAGTAAATAAAAATAAACTTTAGAAGATTTATGAGAACGAACCACAGAAGAGATAGTCGCATGTGGAGGTGTTTTCCATTGAGACAACTGGCGTGAAAGTGGCTTAACGCAGGGGAAAAGAAATGAAGAGAGATTGTTAGTTTAGAAGGTGTCTCCTGCATGAAAAGAATTGCGAATAAATTCGCCACTAAATAAACATAGACGCGCGGCGGCTTCGCGCAGGATAGTCCACCTTTGTAGACTTATACCGTTTCGCTTTAAAGTTTAGACAAGCAGAGGAGCAAAGGAAAAATTAATTGTATTTCTTATTCAGAGAAATGATATTACTGATAAAAATCTTGTTTGAGTGTCCGAAGGCACACTTTGCCTCAATAGCTCCGAAGAAAGTTGGAGGCATCTGTAATTCATGCTGTTGTATTCTAGTCTGCCGTAATCTAAATATAATGACTCAATTAATAAGTGCTATCGGACGGGCGATACAACCACCACTAATCAAGCCTGTTAATACAGCAACAGCTACACTTACCCAAGAAGCCCACAGTAGTAATCAAATTAGGTTCATCGGTTATTGGTAACGGGTAATTGGTAACAATAATGTCAACCTTCGTTCATTCGTAGCTATCAGGAATTTGAATACTGCTGCGCGGGCGAAAAGAATCTTCGTCATTTGCGTTGTTTTCACGCTCTAGATTTGTATTCTCTGAGTAGAGGACAAAACCATTACCTGCATCGACAATAACTCTTGTATCGCCAACAAGGACTTCATAGACTAAGCCACCGTTTCTATTTGCAAGTGTCACGCTGCTAGCTGTACCACCTATTGCTGATTCTGCAGTTCTTCTAGCTTGTGCTTCTGAGATTTTGGCAAGCGATCGCCATCTTCCAGCTTGAGCTAGTTGGATGTGACTTTGAGATAGTGCAACAGAAGTACCGACACCTAATCCACCTACACTCAAGGCGGTGAGTAAAGTTATCGCGAGTAAATTTCTCATGGTCTAGGATGGTTGTTTAAATGAACTAGTCCCTAAACAATGAATCTGCTTCGATCGACTTCCAAATGACTTTTAGCTAACATAGCAGGCTTTGACGTATATCAGCAATTATGAGCAGTATCCTTTAAGACCTGGAAAATGTTTTGAGAACTGTTGCAGGAACACGCGTACGTAAAGGTGACGGTTATGCGACACTTGACACATTAATCGAGTCCACCTGTGTGGACTTAGTTTGTCAAGCTGCGAATTCATACGCAAAGCTTTCATCAAGCGTGTAAATTTGCTTGTTCTTGCAACCAAGGATCGACAGGTTGTCCGTCTTTACGCCGCAATTCGATTTCAATCGCGATGACTTCTTGCGAACCTGGGGGTGCAGGTTTTTGGTGGAAAATAATGTCGTAGTCAGAGGGATTTTGATTGCGTTCTTTCAACCAGTCTTGTACTTTTGTGGTAGCAAAAAATGATTGCCCTTGCTCGAACATTCGGGTAATCTGCATTTGTAGCGAATATGGATTTAAGCGTCCCATTTTTTCCTCTGTCTTTATAGTAAATGGTCATGGGTAATGGGTAATACGAGCTATACCCACCCTCAAAACATTTATTTACTCAAAACTAAACGCAGTTGTTCGCGGGCGCTTTCTAAAGCTTCGGGGAGTTTACTCGGATCGCGTCCTCCAGCTTGGGCGAGGTTTGGACGTCCACCACCGCCACCACCGCAGATTTTGGCGATTCCTCCAATGAATTTCCCTGCTTGCAAGCCTTTATTGTTTACCTGCTTACTGAATGCAGCAACTAAACTGACTTTTCCGGCTTCGGGAATTGAACCTAAAACCACTGCACCGTTACTGAGTTTCTGTGACAGCCGTTCAGCAGCCGTTTTCAGCGCTTCAGGATCGACTCCTTCAAGTTGCGCAACTAAAATTTGATAGTCGCCTACCGTTTCAGCTGACGATAGCAATGTGTCGGATTTGGCGATCGCCAGTTCCGCTTTGAGGCTTTCGAGTTGTTTTTGCGCGTTCTTGAGTTCGTTTTGTAATGCAGTGATGCGATCGCTGAGTTCTTCGGGTTTGGCTTTAAAGCGATCGCTCAGTTCGCGGACGACTTTATCGCGGACATTCAAGTAATCCAATACAGCTGAACCTGCTACTGCTTCGATGCGGCGTACTCCAGACGCAACGCCTGATTCTGAAATAATTTTAAATACGCCAATTTCGGCAGTGTTACTAACGTGCGTTCCACCACATAATTCCATCGACACGCCAGGAAAATCTAAAACGCGGACTTGTTCGCCGTATTTCTCCCCAAACATGGCGATCGCACCCTTGGCTTTGGCTTCAGCTAATGGCATAATTGCCACCTCAGCTGGTACTGCCCAAGCAATCCAATCATTTACTTGTTCTTCGACTTTTTGTACTTCTTCTGGTGTAAGCGCTCGCGGACAGTTAAAATCGAACCGCAGGCGATCGAACGCTACCAACGAACCAGCTTGCGAAATCGAGTCATCAACGATTTTCTTTAATGCGGCTTGCAACAAATGCGTTGCGGTATGATGTGCTTGCACGCGACGGCGACACGCACTATCGATTTGCGCGTTTATTTTATCGCCGACACGCAGTTTCCCTCGCACAACGCGCCCGATGTGAAGATAAAAGTCAGACTCGCGCTGTACATCTGCAACTTCTACTAAGGTATCGTCGCTACTAATATAACCGCGATCGCCGATTTGTCCTCCTGATTCTGCATAAAATGGCGTTGTATCTAGAACCACTTGAACATCACTGCCAGCTTCTGCGGATTCTACCGGTTCCCCGTTAATTAAAATCGCTTCGACAACTGCTGAACTAGAAAATTGTGTATAACCGACAAACTCAGTCACTTTAATTTCTTCTGCAAGTTTGTCGAGCGAACCTTGAACGGTTAAATCAATCGTTTCGTGCGCTTCTTGCGATCGCGTTTGTTGTTCGCTCATTGCGGCTGTGTAACCAGCTTCATCGACGGTGAGATTGTGTTCTGCGGCAATTTCTTGCGTGAGTTCGAGCGGAAAGCCATAAGTATCGTATAAAGTAAATGCATCGCGCCCGTCAATTTGCGTTTTTCCTTGCTGCTTGACTTTTTCGATGATTTCTGATAGCAAATCTTCACCGCGTGCCAGTGTCTTCAAAAACCGCGATTCTTCACGTTGCAATTCGGCTTTGATTGCATCTTCTTGCTGACGAACTTCCGGATAAGCGGATTCGGCAAGCGCGATCGCTGTTTCTGCAACTTGCGTTATAAATTCGCCTTCGATACCAATTAATCTTCCGTGACGCACAATCCGGCGAATCAAGCGCCGCAGAACGTAACCGCGTCCGACATTAGAAGCATGAATCTCATCGGCAATCATATGCACAACTGCCCGCACGTGATCGCCAATCACCTTAAGCGATACTTGAGTTGCTTCATCGCTTTGAGCATAATTAATTCCGGCAATTTCTGCGGCGGTTTTGATGATGGGAAAAATTAAATCGGTTTCGTAGTTGTTTGGAACGGCTTGCAAAATCTGCGCCATGCGCTCCAAACCCATTCCGGTGTCAATATTTTTGCTTTGTAGCGGTGTCAAATGACCTTCGGCATCGCGGTTATATTGCATGAACACCAAGTTATAAAACTCGATAAACCGCGTGTCATCTTCTAAATCAATATCATCTCCGCGTTCTGGGTGAAAATCGTAGTATATTTCCGAACACGGACCGCACGGTCCTGTAGGACCTGATGCCCAGAAGTTATCCTCTTCACCCATGCGTTTGATACGAGTCTCCGGAACGCCAATTTTGTCGCGCCAAATTGCATAAGCTTCGTCGTCTTCTTCAAACACGCTAACGACGAGACGTTCAGCAGGTAAGCCAAATACTTCGGTAGAAATTTCCCAACCCCAGGCGATCGCTTGTTCTTTAAAGTAGTCGCCAAAGCTAAAATTCCCTAGCATCTCAAAGAAAGTATGATGCCGTTTGGTGCGTCCGACATTTTCGATATCATTAGTGCGGATGCACTTTTGCGACGTTGTAGCGCGTTTAAATTCGGGCAATCGCTGTCCGAGGAAAATCGGTTTAAATGGTAGCATTCCCGCGATCGTCAGCAGCACGGTGGGGTCTTCAGGTACTAAGGAAGCACTAGGCAAAACAGTGTGTCCTCGTTGTGCGTAAAAATCAAGGAATTTTTGCCGAATTTCGTTACCGCTGAGATACTGGGGAGAAAACATGGTTTAACTAGGGGCTAAAGACTAAAAGCTGAGGTTGATTTAACTTAATTTTTATATATTTTTGCATTTTGGTTGTTGTTGTAGCCACTCATGCCGATGAATAGCGATTAACAATTCAGTTGACGATCTAACTCTGACCCTCGATCTCCGAGCTCTGCTATATTGCAAATAATCTAGCTAAGGGTTCATGAACTAAGCGTGTTAAAAACAATAGAATTAAATTCAGAAACTCTAAATTTGGGTAAATTCGTTCACTTATGGCTTTGAAACTCAACGTTCCAAGTATTGTCTGTGATGGTTGTGCGCAAACGATTACCGAATCAATCAAGACAATGGAACCCGATGCACAAATCAATGTCGACGTGCAAGCAAAAACTGTGACAGTAGAATCTAAAGCTTCCGAAGAAACGATCAAACAAGCGATCGTTGCTGTGGGTCACACTGTTGAAGGTTATCAAGCAGGTTAAGATGATTGATGGGTAACTGCAGCTGGCGCACAACTGATTCCCATCTTTACATACAAAGAAGCAAAAAGTGATGAGTGGCTTGATCTTCACTCATCACCTCTTAAGTATCTATCAAAATTAAGCTTAATCTTTACTACTTCTTCGGTGCTATCAGCATCATCATATTTTTGCCTTCTTTTTTCGGCGCTTGCTGAACCTCTCCCACTTGCTCTAAGTCTGTAGCCATTCGTTTGAGGAGTGTTTCAGCTAGGTCACTGTGTTGAATTTCGCGACCTCGAAACATCACGGTTGCTTTTACCTTATCCCCCTCTTTGAGGAACCGTTGCGCTTGGTTAACACGAACTTGGTAGTCGTGCTCTTCAATTTTGTAGCGCATTTTCACTTCTTTGACGTCAGCCGTGTGCTGCTTCTTACGAGCTTCTCGCGCTTTTTTCTCTTGTTCGAATTTGTACTTGCCGTAGTCCATGATCCGGCAAACAGGAGGATCGGCTTTGTCACTGAGAAGAACGAGATCGAGTTCTTTTTCTTCGGCTATCTGCAAAGCTTCGCGTGGCGAAAGCAGCCCAAGTTGTGCGCCATCGGTGTCAATGACCCGAATTTTAGGAAAGCGAATTTGTTCGTTAGTTAAGGTAAGATCGCGATTTTTTCTTTTGTCAATCACAGGCGTTAATTATCAAGAGCAACTGTTTGGGAAAATCAGCCTTTACTTCTCGCTTAAATGATTTAGAGAATCATGCAGTGAGCATACTTTTGTTAAAGTCTACCTAAACCTTGCAAAAAAGTAGTACTGAGTGTCATTAATCTTTAGCAAACAGAAGACTATGCTTGTACACAAACATCACTTTAGCAAATTTTTGCGTAGAATAGGGGTAGGGTAAATCCTACTTTTTTGGACGGGCAGTGACATTATTTAAAATAAACGCAATATTTGCTAGCGTTTTACAATATTTTAAATAAAATATTAAGAGAGATATTGTAAACTTATTTTAATTAAGGCTAAGTGTGATCGAATCTGAGCGCTGGCAGCAGAGAATTGGTAGTCAAAGAGATTGGGTATGGCGGGGGTGGCAAACGCGATATACTTATATCCGTGCAAAAAAAACACTGCCTGAAACAAAACCACTCGTTTTACTGCATGGCTTTGGTACTTCGATTGGGCATTGGAGACAAAATTTAGATGTATTGAGTGAGTCGCATGCAGTTTATGCGCTCGATATGCTTGGCTTTGGTGCTTCTGAGAAAGCTGCAGTGAATTATGGCGTGGCGCTTTGGGTTGAGCAGGTTTACGAATTTTGGCAGACGTTTATTCGTCATCCGGTCATTCTAGTAGGAAATTCGATTGGTTCCCTAGTATCGCTTGCAGCAGCGGCAAAGTATCCAGAGATGGTGCAAGGAGTCGTGATGTTGAGTTTACCAGATCCCTCATTAGAAGAAGAAATGATTCCTGCTGCTGTCCGCCCTGTGGTTCAAACAATCAAATCATTAGTCGCTTCTCCACCAGTGCTGAAAACAGTATTTCGCTTAGTGAACCGCCCGTCGGTTGTGCGCAAGTGGGCGTCGATTGCTTATGCTAACCCCGCAGCAGTGACGGATGAGTTGGTAGACATTTTATTAGGTCCAGCCCAAGACCGAGGTTCTGCTCAAGCATTTTATGCAACTATCAAAGCGATATCTAGCGCTAATGGCATTAGCGTGAAAAACTTACTACCCGCTGTAAACGTTCCCATGTTATTAATTTGGGGACAGCAAGACCGTATGGTTCCCCCAAAATTAGCACAAAAATTTTTAACGTATAATCCTAACATGCAGCTACTACAGTTAGAAAATGCAGGACACTGCCCTCACGATGAATGTCCTGACGAAGTCAACCAAGCCATCTTGAATTGGATAAATAGTTTTTTGGGAAAACCAAAAGACTCAGTGAGTCCCTTGGCGGCGATCGCACCTTAGTGAGAGAAATACAAACAGTACAAATTAACTCTCTACCATGATGTGTAGAGAGCTATTTTGTATTTACCTATGAAAAAACTTTAACCAATTGTAACTTGATTGGTTTCTACAGATGTTGCGCCATGAACCCCGCGAGCAATAGACACCATTTTATTAAGAATTTGTTGATTTGGAACTCTACCTTTTAGAACAACTGTGCTACCTGTTTGTGCAACGTATAAAGTATCAATATCATCAAGCGTTGGATCTTGATCGAATGCTAAAGCAACTCGCTTTGCTAATCCACTTTGATCGTACTCGCCATTTAATCCCAAGCGTTCAGGCGGAATTTGCTGTGTCGAACCTCTCGTTTGAGCTTGTGGTTGTGTACTGAAGGACGGTGCATTTTTGGGTCTATCAAGTCCAAAAAGTCTTTTTAACCAACTCATAAGTTTTGTCTGACTAACTATTCTACAGAATTCGATTAAACCAATTTTATGACTAGGCGTCATCTACCTGCGAAAAGATCTTATAGTAAGTATTGAGTTGTCCAGCGGATATATGTTTGTAAACAAACAAAGTCAAAATATTGCTGAAAAAATTATAAATTTTAGGTGTCAGAACAGTCATGCAATTTGGTAAGATGACCAAAGTTTTAATTTAATTGCAGTTACACTTAGGTTGTGAAATTATTCATTTACCACACTCCAGAACTAACCCCAGAAGATAAAGTACCCGACTGCGCGATCGCGGTCGATGTGCTACGCGCTACAACGACAATTGCTACGGTGTTAGCGGCTGGAGCCGAAGCAGTGCAAGTGTTCAGCGATTTAGATCAGTTGATTCAGGTAAGTGAAGCTTGGTCAACAGAAAAACGACTGCGGGCGGGAGAACGTGGTGGAGCTAAAGTTGTGGGTTTTGATATGGGAAACTCACCGCTTGATTGTACGCCAGAGCGCGTTCAAGGACGAAGACTATTTATCAGTACAACGAATGGCACGCGCGCGCTACAGCGCGTCCAAAACGCAGCAATTGTTACAGCAGGGGCGTTCGTCAACCGCGCGTCAGTTGTTAAGTATGTGATCGCGCAGCAACCAGAAACAGTATGGATTGTAGGATCGGGTTGGGAAGGAAGCTTTTCGCTCGAAGATACCGCGTGTGCGGGCGCGATCGCGCATAGTATTTGGCAACAAACAAATTTACCTTTAGAAGAATTAGCCGGTAACGATGAAGTGATGGGAGCGATCGCACTTTACGCCGAGTGGCAAAATAATCTCTTAGAGTTATTCCACCACGCCAGTCACGGCAAGCGATTATTACGTCTTGACTGTCACGAAGATCTCAAATACTGCGCTCAAATGGATATCGTTGATGTATTGCCTTTACAAACCGAACCTGGAGTCTTAAAAAAAGTGTAATGCGCGATCGCGTTACAATACTAGTCTTTCCCAAAATTTATTTTTACTAATTTGTGTCGCAAGACTGAGGTGCACAAAATATTGGGTGAATAATGTTGTGGCTAAATTAGAGACACACGCAAGCTGAGGTATCTCACTCATCATCAAAAACTTGCTCGTACTCGCGCGCCCTGCCAATAATGCCAAAACTTAAACCGTATTTCGAGCGACGCTATCCTTGGCGAGAACGTGGCATTGCAATTCTCGCTTTGATTAATTTAATATTAGTGCTGTTTGACGCAACGTACTTGTATAGTCGCGACTTCTACTTGCAAACAATGCCAAGCATTACGCGGCTATACGATCCAGTTAAAGGCATTCAACCGCATCCTGAAACCGAAAGTTATCTTGCACAAGTTGCAGCCCTAGAAGCACAAGTTGCGCTGACTGGATTGCAATCGCCCCAAACCGCGCGCGAACTTGCACGAATGCGCGCGCTGAGTCAAATGCTCATTGAAGATAATCCTTTTGCTGCAGCTGATAAAAGCAGTCAATTTGAAACAATCAAGCAACGCCTGCGAGTACGCACAGGGGAAACTTTTGCTAGAGACGCGTTTGCAAGATTTTGGAGTCAATCGTATCTAACGCAAGCAGGTTGGCAACAAGAAATGGAGTTTTGGCAGGCGCGCATTCGCCCGCTGATGCGTACTAATTACTACCGCAGTGTCAACCGTCTAGATACACCCACAAACCACTTTTGGCTGCTTGATTTACCATTTGTCGTTATTTTTGCTCTCGATTTATGGGCACGAGTGACGCGAATTCGCCGCCGTTATCCTTACTTAAGTTGGCTAGAAGCTATTTTACGGCGTTGGTATGACGTGTTTCTACTTTTACCGTTTTGGCGACTGTTGCGGATACTGCCTGTCTCTGTACGTCTTTATCATACTGGTTTATTAAATCTCGATCCTTTACGCGCCGAAGCCCAACGGGATTTTGTCATCAGCTTCGCAGCAGAACTTACCGAAATGGCAGGTATTCAAATTGTCGAGCAGATGCAAAATTCGATTCGTAACGGTGATGTGTTTCGCTGGTTGCTACACCCAGAGTTACGTAAACCTTACGTACAAGTGAATAATGTGAATGAAGTCAGTGCGATCGCCTCACGCTTGTTTCGCATCGGCGTTTACGATGTACTTCCCAAAGTGCAGCCTGACATCGAAGATTTGATTCATCACAGCCTTATGGGTACGTTGCATCAACTCCCAGGAAATCGCCTATTACGACACATCCCAGGTTTACGTCACGCAGGTAAAAACCAAACGCGAAAGCTTGCCAAAGCAATATTTAACGTAACATACAATAATCTCACGAACTCGATGCAAGACCCCGTAGGAGCTGAACTTACAGCCCGCTTGGGAAGAAACCTACGCGACGCGTTAGAAAACGAATTGCAAAAAAAACACAATGTTCAAGAAATTCAATCTTTATTAATTGATATGTTAGAAGAAATCAAAATAAATTATGTCAAAGGTATTACTGAAGCGGGTAGCGAACAATTATTAGAAAAAGCTGAACAGCTACATAAACGGATACGGCATTAGTTAGTTAAGGGAGCTAACACACTTAACTTTAAGGTTATTTATCAACAAATATTGATTGGTAGGTAAAAGAACTATTTGTTTACCAATCAATATATTAGCTATTCAACATATAGCCAAACGCGTACAGAATATACTGTAGCCTTCGCAACAAAAATTAATAGCATATAGTTAAATAATTCTAAAGTTATCGTATTTATAGCGAAAACCGGATATTTTATAACGTGTACCCAAAATTAAACTTGTTCACTTGTGGTTTTCTTGAAGTTTGCAAAAAACAGCAACTGAACTAAGTTAATCGAGCCAATCTCAAACGTAGCGATTACGTGCTTGGGAGTGCCTTGTTCTTGCTAAGGTATCGCTGAACTTCTTACATGATTCAAGCGCTTAGCTGGTATGTGTAGAGGAACCCAACGACAATGCTTACTGTGGACTTAGAACGCTTTTCACCGGAAAACTATTTCTTTCCCATAGCAGGAAATTCACTTGCTTTAGTCGTTGATAGCGATTTAGATAGTTTAACGCTAACAACAGAGATTGTTAAGTTTTGTGGGTGTTGCGTGCTGACTGCTACCACAAGTCAAAATGCTCTACAGCTGGCGATTGCTCACCAACCAGCACTTATATTGTTAGAGCTAATGCTACCAGAAGTAGATGGCATTACTTTAACAATGCAACTCCGACAGAGTATGTCATGTCCGATTATTGCGGTTACAAGTTTACCGAGATTTTTATTTCAAGCAAAAGCTTTAGCTGCTGGATGTAATGATTTTATTGAAAAGCCTGTAGTTGTTGAAACGTTAGAAACTACAATTTTTCGCTTTTTAAACATTTCTTCTTCCGCTTCGCTTTGGGAATAGATTCCAAATCTCGTACCGAGGGTAAGCCAGATAAAATGACAATTATTCCTGAAATACTGCTATTTAAATCAGTAGCTGTAAGGATTGTATTAACTGCAACGCCTGTCACTTCTTCTATCATTTGAATTAACTTTGGCTTGATTGCTGCATCGATATGCGATCGCACTTCTTGTGCTAACTCTTGGCGTTGTGTTGCTAATAAGAATTTTTCTGAAAGCGTGACAGATTTTTCCAGAACAATTGCTAATTTGTCATCGAAAAACTGACAAATAACTTGTTCAGGACGTTGTCCTATTTCAGCTAGATATAATGCTTGAATTCGCTGTTTTAAAGTCCGTTCTATTTGCCCGCGCGTAGGTTTTTGCGTACTCATGTATCGTAGTGATGCCAAGCCAAAAGTGATAGCACTAGAGTGGATTGAAAATTAGTTTGTATAAGGTATATCTTCCTCGATTGACGCAAGGTCAATTATACAACTATTTAGCCAACTTTTTATAACGATAAAGTGCCAAAAAGTATGCTTTCCTCTACCTAAAGCGTAGAATTAATTTTGAACTAGAAAAATATCTTTGTACATAAAGGAATATATCTCTAGTTGTATGTAGTCAGGTGTTAATAAAAACAGAATTTGACTGTACAAAATAAGTATAAATTCAAGATTAAAGTGAACGCTCAACCTCGTGAAGGAAATTGAACGCGAAATCGACGCACTTTTGTTCGTGGTAAAAAATCCACTCATGATATTCATCTTCTAGAATAATTAACTGAGCGCGAGGGATTCCTTGATAAAATTCATAGGCAAACTTAACAGGAACAAATAAATCGCGATCGCCCCAAATTACTAAAGTCGGACATTTGACTTTTGGTAGCAATGGTCGTAAGTCTTTTTCTAAAGCTATCCAGCTAGCTTGGATCATATTTTGAGGTTTAAATATCCAGTTAGCAATCAAGGCTTTTATAAACAGCATCATTGGTTCAATCTTAAATCTGCCGAGCTGTGCGGGAAAATCTATCAATCGCCGTAGCGCGACTTCAGGTAAAGAACCTAAAGGAATTCCAGTACTATCAATGAGCACAAGACTTTTAACAAGCGAGGAATCTGTCGCTGCTAAAGCAATTCCAACAGCACCTCCACCAGAGTGTCCTACTACATGAACTTGTCGTAAGTTTAAAGCTGCTAAAAAAGCTATTAGGCACTCTACATATCCGTTATAGTCAGCAACAGAATTTGGTAAAGAAGTTTTCCCAAAGCCTGGTAAATCTGGCGCAATAACGCGATATTTTTGTGATAAAAGTTGTAAAGTTGTTTGATAAGGCTCGGCTGCAATTGTCCAACCATGTAAAAATAAGATCGTTTCAGAATTAGAATCTCCTCCTTCTAAATAAACCGTTTGATAGTTGTTTAATTTAATTGGTTTTTCTTGGAGTTGAGACATTCAGTTTGCTCCTCTAAGCAATCATCCAAAATCAGGAGGTGCGATCGCACTCCACTCGTATTCCAAATAGCTTGCTAGCGCAACTATACCAGGGTTCCACTGACGACGTAGCGCCACATATAGATCTGCACCAGCCTCTACATCAGACGTTGTGGCAATTCCCTGTGCAGCCAAGTGGGCAATTGCCTTGTAATAGCGCGATCGCCACATTTGTTCGGATTGCATCCTTAAGCGCGTAGCATTAACTGGAAGAAACAACTCAAACAACTCAGCTAAAAATTGCATTCCACTTTCTTCTAGATTTTTGACTGCTGCTGAAGCAATCAACGAGTGATGGCTATGTTCGTCAAGCGCGCTTTTAATCAGCGTTACTGTATCCATTGCAACAAAAATAACTCGTGCTAACGCATAGTAATTTTCCTGCAAGCGGAAATAACCTAACGCTGGATGGGAATGATTAGACTCCAGTAAGTTCAACAAGTTTTGAGCTATGTCCGTAAGATCTTGGCGAGTACTACTATCAAAGCTTCCACTCGAACCCATGCGTGCAAGCATCACTGCAGCGTCTGCGGTTCTTCCCGTACGATGATGAAGACTCAAGGCAAAAATATTGCGTTGCATCAGCTGGCTATACACTGACTGTAAGAAAGTCAAATTAATTGTCAACACAGAAAAGCCAAGCATCGATTCAAGGATCATTAGCAAACGATAAGTACTTGTTCGAGGTGTAATATCGCCAGTTCCCAATGTGACGAGTGAGTAGCCGCTATAGTAAATTGCTGTCGCAAAATCTGTCGGAGTCGCTTTGCCTTCCATTTGAATTTCATTACCTAGTGCAGGCCAATAAATTGAAGCAAACCCTAAAATAAGTAAAAAGATCCACACAGCAATTGTGACAACCAGCAGCGTGGGTCCCATGTACGAGAGAATGCGATCGCGCTGGCGTATAAATCTAGCGCCGAAGCAAAAAACTTGCCACAATCCGCGCGCTAGCAGCACGCTAAGAATACCCCTTTCACCTCTGGGGTACAAAACAGTCATGTAAATATCTGCAAGTGCTAAAACGACTAATCCTGTTCCTAAAATTTGTGATAGCCAGCCCATGCGCGTTCAATCCTCACCTCATCTTAAGTGAGGTTACATTGCTTTTCTCATAACATGATCGCAGTCAGGAATTTCATCAGAAATCGCGGTTACTACACTCGCACAACTCATTTTAGATTATTAATGATACCAAATTAATGTATTTAATAACTTAATTAGATACCGTAGCGTAGATCCAAAAAGCAACAAAATGTTGTAATAGTATCAGAATTGCTATTAAATCTAGTTAACAATTGTTACTCGATTGTAGACGATTTGAGGAGTGAGGAGCAGAATATAAAAGCTACAGTGAGTTTTATAAAACCTTTTGCGTATTCTTTCTGGTAGAGACCTAAATTCTCTGCGAAACGCAAGTATAACTTTTGGCAGAAATCTTTTTGATACCAAGCTTTTGTCACATTTACGTCACATTTGTCAGGAAGACTGAAGATAGTCAATCCAGTCTATCACCCTGAATCACTGAGGTCAATGTAAGGAATACTAAGGAATAACGTATGAAAACCATTTTGTTCAGGCGTGCTTCACTTGTAGCAAGTCTTACAGCGGTAGGGATTGTTACTAGTGCAGTATCAGCTCAGGCTCAAGCCGTTAATTATGATGTGCAAACAACTGCAGATGCAAACAGCAATGTTTCAACTTCAGCGTCTGCACTGGTAGGTGGAAATGCGCCTGGTACAGATGGCAATGGTTCCATCATGTTGAGTCAGGCTAACCTAGATAACCTAGGACCGACGCAAGGCGACATTGATGACCAAATTGAGTCAGCCCCACCAAATCCTTTAAATCAAACAACACCAAGCCCGGATGGCACGACCACGACGCCAGGCACTAGTCCAAACCTCGTGCAACCTCAGCCAGCGCCAGGAGTGACACCAGACCCCACCTTCCCAGGACCAACACAAACACAGCCAGCGCCAGGAGTGACACCAGACCCCACCTTCCCAGGACCAACACAAACACAGCCAGCGCCAGGAGTGACACCAGACCCCACCTTCCCACAACCAACAACACCGCAACAAGTGCCCGATACCGCACCTCCAGATACAACTGTAGAACCTGCAATTGTACCTGGTACAGCAACGCGTGGCGGTGCTAGCTACATTGGTGTTGGTGGCAATATTGGCTTCGGTGGAGCTACCACTTTGAGTGAAGGTGCTTTTGCTGTCTATAGTAAGATTGGTTTGACTGAAACTTTCTCAATTAGACCAGCAGCATTCTTTGGAGATAACACTGTAATCGCTGTCCCGATTACTGCCGATTTTCCACCTGCCGAAACAGGAATAGCCGCAGCGCAACTTAACGTGGCTCCCTATATAGGTGCAGGAATTGCAATATCTACAGGTCAAGATAGCACGGCGGGTGCTTTGATTAGTGGTGGTGTTGACGTACCATTGACAGAACAGTTCACAGCAACTGCGGGTATCAACATTGGTTTTATTGACGATACCGAAGTTGGATTACTCATTGGAGTCGGCTACAACTTCTAAACCCTCTTAGGTAGATCCCTAAGTTGCCTTTAGCCGTGTTATACGCGCTTAGGGATTGCCTACTCAATTAATTGCGTCACTCAATGTTCATGTTGCTGTCACTCTACTGTCATATTTAGCTTTGACAATATTGACAAGATGAGGAAATCAGCTATGAACAGGCATTTTCTAATTGGCTTGGCTATAGTAGCGTCAGTTTCCACATTAGGACTACCTACTATAGCGCGATCGCAAACCCGAATCGGCGATCTACAGCAACGTCCTCCTGGAATAACAATATCTGGTCGAGTGACAAGCGTTGTTGGCAACGACTTCATCCTAGAGGATGACTCAGGGCAGATCGTAGTCGATGCTGGACCGCGGTGGTGGCAGGAGATCGACGTTTCTCCAGGAGAACAAGTTACCGTCAACGGCGAACTAGGAAGAGGTGGTGAATTTGATGCTTTCTCGATTACGAGAGCCGACGGTACAGTTATTCAAATTCGCCCCGCACAAGGTCCGCCGCCTTGGGCTGGTGGTCCAAACCGCGCTCCTGGAGCAAGAAGTAGAGGCAATACTCCAGTGCAAAATTAGCCAGTGATAAATCTTTGGTGGTACTTATAGCAATCGGAACATACCAGGTAAGAGAAACCGCTTGGGACAAAATTTATAGTGGAGCAACGGGAACACAGCTTACATCAAGAAAGACTAGCAAGTACTGCAACGGCACCTAAACCAGCACTAGCCTTTGGAGATGCGATCGCAATTATCGTTGGTATCGTCATCGGTGCTGGAATTTTTGAAACACCTGCGCTGGTTGCTGCAAATAGCGGTAATGGGGTCGTTGCGCTCGGAGCTTGGGTTTTGGGAGGACTAATATCTTTACTTGGCGCACTATGCTATGGCGAGCTAGCAACAACCTATCCGCACACGGGTGGTAATTACTATTACTTGTTACGGGCATTTGGCAAACCTGTTGCTTTCTTATTCGCTTGGGCGCGCATGACAGTGATTCAAACTGGCTCGATTGCTTTGCTAGCATTTGTCTTTGGTGACTATGCTTCACAGCTATTGCGTCTGGGAACTTATTCACCTTCAATTTATGCAGGGTTGGCGATCGCTCTATTAACTGGTTTGAATATAGTTGGCGTACAACAAGGCAAAGTGGCACAGAATTGGTTGACCGCCGCCAAGGTTTTAGGATTGTTACTTGTGGTAGCTGTTGGTTTAGCTGCAACGATTGAACCTCCGCAACCAGCGACGATCTCTAGCGAAAGTAGTTTAGGACTAGTCATGATTTTTGTGTTGCTGTCATATGGTGGGTGGAACGAGGCGGCTTATATTTCTGCGGAGATCCGTAACGTCCGACGCAACATGGTACGATCGCTCGTATGGAGTCTGGGAATTATTACAGCAATTTATTTGCTCATTAACCTTGCATATCTGCGTGGTTTGGGTCTTGCTGGTACCGCCGGTTCACAAGCTGTTGCTGCCGATTTGATGCGCGGTGCCTTCGGAACGCCTGGGGCAGTGTTTATCAGTTTTCTGATCGCGATTTCTACTTTAGGTGCTACCAATGCCACCATTTTTACGGGTGCGCGTACGAATCATGCCTTGGGGCAAGATTTTGCTAGATTTGCCTTTCTCGGTCGTTGGCGAACAAGTAGTAATACTCCAGCAGCTGCTTTACTCGTCCAAGGAGCAATTTCCTTATTACTGGTGTTGTTTGGAACGCTAGCTCCGCGCAATGGCTTTGAGACGATGGTGGACTATACAGCGCCGATATTCTGGTTCTTTTTTTTACTCTCTGTTATGACTATCTTTGTCCTACGACAGCGCGAACCACATCTGCGTAGACCTTTCCAAGTGCCGTTTTATCCTGTCACCCCGCTCGTTTTTTGTATCATTTGTATCTATTTGCTTTACTCTAGCGTGACCTATACCGGAATTGGAGCGCTACTCGGTTTAGTTGTCGTTATATCGGGTATACCACTGTTGTTTTGGACTCGCCAGCAACAAACTTGAGCAAGTAGTACCAATTTTGGATTTTGAAACCGCTCGCGAAAAGATTGTTGAACGTTTGTACAGAGCAAACATCAATCCAATTGGTATCAAAAGGAGAAATTGAGTATATGCAGCAAACGATCAAAAGTTTATTAGTAGCAGGTATAGGGGCGGGTAGCTTACTCATTGCGGGGTGCGAGCAACAACGTCAATTTGAAGTAGAAGCACAACAACCAGCGCCCACAGTTCAAACGCAATCACCTGCGCCTGCGACTGCGCCGACTCAACCGCAAGAACGCGCACCTGACGTACCTTATGTGCCGACTCCGCAAGAGGTCGTAGACCAAATGTTGCAGTTGGCAAATGTCACTAGCAACGATGTAGTGTACGATCTAGGAAGTGGTGACGGTAGAATTCCTATTACTGCTGTCCAAAAGTTTGGTGCAAGTAGGGCTTATGGAATCGAAATTAATCCCGAACTTGTACAACGTGCCCGTCAAAATGCCGATACTGCCAACGTAAGCGATCGCGTCCAGTTTATCCAACAAGATCTATTTCAAACAGATTTACAGGACGCTACTGTAGTCACGCTCTATCTGTTACCAGATATCAACATCAAGTTACGTCCCAAGTTACTACAAGAGTTAAGACCAGGCACTCGCATTGTCTCCCACGACTTTGATATGGGTGAGTGGCAACCAGACGAAGTCGTTCGCGTCCAAGGACCAAGTCGCCAACATACGCTTTACCTATGGACTGTACCAGAAAATGTTCCCGCAAACTTGCAATAACGGGAAGCAACTAGTGCGTAGTAATTGATGAAGGGCGATTAACAACTAGCTACTAACAACTTGAAGCAACAATCAGGAGCATCTCATGAAAACGAACAATCGTAAATCTACACTGAGAAAATTTGCTGGAATTTTAGGTGGAATCGCAATTCTCCCTGTATTAGCAGCGTGCGGTCCAGAAACTACGACAACACAGGTATCGCCAGCACCAGAAGCGACTCCGACAATTACTCCCGCACCAGGCGAAACACCTGCCGATCAAACAACTCCTACAACACCAACGACAGAAGCAACAGACTCTATCGTTAATGTTGCCAGCGGCGACCCTCGCTTTAGTACTTTAACCGAATTAGTGAATGCTGCGAATTTGACCGAAACGCTTGAAGGTGAAGGACCTTTCACAGTCTTTGCACCAACCAACGAAGCGTTTGCTGGCTTGTCAGAATCAACGCGCCAGGAATTGCTACAACCGGAAAATCGCGAAACGCTCAGAAGAATTTTGCAGTACCACGTAGTTCCCGGAGAAGTTACTTCAGATCAATTGCAGTCAGGAGAGGTAGCATCAGCAGAAGGTAGTCCCATTAACGTGCAAGTTGATGATGCTGCTGACCAAGTTAGAGTTAATGATGCGACAGTAACCGAACCCGACATTCAAGCAAGCAATGGCGTTATTCATGCAATTGATAGCGTCATTCTTCCCCCAGGTCTTAACCTATAAGTGACATAGTATGAGCGGTGTACTGCGGTGCGGTACACCCGCATTTTTTTTAGCATTTTGATTAAAGGTTGACGCGTATGCAAGGTCTTAAAGGAAAAAATGCTTTGGTGACTGGTGCAACTTCGGGTATCGGTCAAGCGATCGCAATTCGCCTCGCCCAAGAAGGAGTGAATGTCGCCATCAACTACCGCAAAAGCCCAGAGGATGCGGCAGAAACCGAAGAACAGATGATGCAGAAAGCTTGTGGTGATATTGAAAATTGTGGCGTCAAATCACTACCCGTACAAGGTGATGTCTCTAAAGAAGAAGACATTATCCGCATGGTTAATACTGTTGTTGAACAACTTGGTAGTTTGGATATTCTTGTCAACAACGCTGGAATTCAAACAGAATGTCCATCACACGAAGTTGTAACAGATGATTTCGATAAGGTAATTTCAGTTAACCTACGCGGTGCTTATCTTTGCGCGCGCGAAACAATCAAGCACTTGCTAGCGCAAAATCGTCAAGGAGTTATTATTAATATCTCTAGCGTTCATGAGATTATTCCGCGACCAATGTATGTCAGCTACTCCATTAGTAAAGGCGGGATGGAAAATCTGACAAAAACTTTAGCTTTGGAGTATGCAGATCGCGGTATTCGTGTCAATGCTGTAGCACCTGGAGCAACAATTACTCCCATTAATGAAGCGTGGACAGACGACCCAGAAAAGAAAGCCGAAGTAGAAAGTCATATTCCGATGGGGCGTGCGGGAACTTCTGAAGAAATGGCAGCAGCAGTCGCTTTTTTGGCATCAAGTGAAGCTGCATATATTACCGGACAAACTCTATTTGTAGACGGCGGACTCACACTTTATGCAGATTTTCGCGAAGCTTGGTCGGCATAAAGGTAGATGCTAAAACCTCCGTACTTTTGGCAGGATTGGTAAAAACAATTACTGTGAGGAGGGACAAATGAATCGGTTCGCTGCGAAAACAACGCTTGTAGGAACTATTGCACTAAGTTCTTTAGGTTTTGTATTCGGATCTGTACTCAACATACCCCAAGCGATCGCACAATCAACGCAACAATCCCCTGAAGTACAGCGGTTACTCAACACCAAACAATGTCCTGGCTGCAACCTTCGTGGTGCTAACCTGCGAAATGCCGATTTAGAACAAGCAAACCTGAGCGGCGCTAATCTTCAAGGAGCCAATCTACAGAATGCTGACTTGGAAAAGGCTAATCTTCAAGGTGCTAACTTACAACAAGCAAACTTGAGCGATGCAGACTTACAAGAGGCAAACTTACAAAATGCAAACTTACGAAACGCTAACTTGCGAAGCGCCGATCTAGAAGATGCAAATCTGCAAGGAACGAACCTCGATGGAGCTAATTTGCAAGGAGCCGATTTAGAAGGAACTATTCGCGCTAATCAAAATCGGTAATTTAATTGAGGCGCAGAATAACAGATTGAATGAGCATGAGGAGGAATCAATAAGCTATGAATAAATTAATTACAAGAACATCAATTCTTTGGGTGACAGCCTTAGGTCTTTTTGGCTGCAATACTGGAACGTCAACGCAAGAGCCTCAAGCAGTTGCACAGCCTCCAACACAACCGGTAGAACAAGTAGCACCAACGCAACCAGTAGCACAAGCACCAACACAATCTTCTGACGTACAACGGTTACTCAATACTAGACAATGTCCGGGATGTAACCTAAGTGGTGCAGATCTGCAAAGCGCCAACTTAGAAGACGCAAACTTACAAGGCGCGAATCTTCAAGGTGCTAATCTCCAAAACGCTGACTTGGAAAGAGCAAATCTACGCGAGGCAAATCTACAGCAAGCTAACTTAAGAGATGCTGACCTAGAACGAGCAGATTTACAAGCGGCAAATCTCTCTAATGCAAATCTTCAAAGCGCTGATTTAGAAGAGGCTAATCTCCAAAATGCCAATTTCCAGAATGCTAACTTGCAAAATGCAGACTTGGAAGACGCTCGCGTACAAGGAGCTAACTTTGATGGGGCAAATCTCCAAGGTGCTGACCTAGAAGGAACGAATCTGAGAAGATAGAATAAGCATTCACGGAGCGACGCTGATGACTCAAGAAGAAATCAGACTCGAAGAAGACCGAACGCGTAAAGCCTATTGGCGACGTTGGGGACCTTATTTGAGCGAACGTCAATGGGGAACAGTGCGGGAAGATTACAGCGCGACTGGTTCAGCTTGGGATTATTTTCCTCACGATCATGCTCGCTCCCGTGCTTATCGCTGGGGAGAAGATGGCATTGCCGGAATTTCGGATAATCACCAGCGCTTGTGTTTTGCGATCGCGCTTTGGAATGGTGTCGATCCAATTCTTAAAGAACGTATTTTCGGCTTGACGGGACCTGAAGGCAATCACGGCGAGGATGTTAAAGAGTATTACTTTTATCTTGACAACACGCCCTCTCATGCTTATATGAAGTGTTTGTACAAGTATCCGCAGCAAGCCTTTCCCTATGCTGAATTAGTTCAAGAAAACCAGCGTCGTGGCTATCACGACCCAGAGTTTGAATTACTCGATACAGGAATCTTTGATGGCGATCGCTACTTTGATGTCTTCGTCGAATATGCCAAGAACTCCGACGAAGATATCTTAATTAAAATCAAAGTTATTAATCGCAGTTCCGAAGAAAAAACACTACACTTACTTCCAACATTATGGTTTCGGAATACCTGGTCGTGGGAAGAAAATAGCCAAAAACCTCTTTTAAAGGAACTTAAATCAAACACATTTAGCATCGTTGAAGCTGCACATCCAACATTAGGTGAAAGATGGCTGTATTGCGAAGCAGCTACAGAACTTTTATTTACGGAAAACGAAACTAATTACGAAAGATTATTTGGCGAACCTAATAAATCACCTTATGTAAAAGATAGTATCAATGATTACGTTGTTCGTGGTAAGAAAGAAGCGGTTAACCCCGATCGAGTAGGAACAAAAGTTTCTCCTTACTATGTATTAAGTATCGGTGCAGGACAAGAAAAAGTTGTTTGCTTAAGACTTTGCAATACATCAAATTTAACCGCGCCTTTTGGAGAAGAATTTGAGCAAATTTTTGCAACACGTCAACACGAAGCTGACGAGTTCTATCAACGTATTTCTCCTAACGTTAGCGACCCTGACGCGCAAAGCGTACAGCGTCAAGCCTTTGCTGGCTTACTTTGGACAAAGCAGTTTTATCATTACGTCATTGAAGATTGGTTAAACGGCGATCCGACTCAGCCTACACCACAGCGAACGTACAAACGCAATCAAGAATGGATTCATCTATTTAATGACGACATTCTTTCGATGCCTGATAAATGGGAATTTCCTTGGTTTGCCGCTTGGGATTTAGCTTTTCATGTTATACCGCTAGCGATGATCGATCCTGATTTTGCTAAGCGTCAAATGGATCGTCTAACTCGCGAATGGTATCTACATCCTAACGGACAAATGCCTGCGTATGAATGGCATTTTAGCGATGTTAATCCTCCTGTTCACGCTTGGGGAACTTGGCGCGTCTACCAAATTGAAAAACAAATGTATGGACGTGCAGATAAAGACTTTCTCGAACGCGTATTTCAGAAATTACTTTTGAATTTTACTTGGTGGGTAAATCGTAAAGATGAAGAAGGCAATAATGTCTTTCAAGGTGGCTTTTTGGGTTTAGATAATATTGGAGTTTTTGACCGAAGTTCGCAACTACCCACAGGAGGATATCTCGACCAATCGGATGGTACGAGTTGGATGGGGATGTATTGTTTAAATATGTTGGCGATCGCGCTTGAATTAGCCAAAGATAATCCCCCTTATGAAGATATTGCCAGTAAGTTTTTTGAACACTTTCTTTACATTGCTGATGCGATGAATCACATCGGCGGTACTGATGTCCACTTATGGGACGATAATGATAATTTCTACTACGATGTTTTACACTTTCCCCATAATGAGCGAGTTCATCTCAAAGTTCGTTCGATGGTTGGGCTGGTACCACTTTTTGGCGTAGAAGTTCTAGAACAAGCAACCTTAGATGCTTTTCCTGGTTTTAAGAAACGATTTGAGTGGTTTATTAATAATCGCTCGAATTTAACTAGGAACATTGCTTGCATGGAAGCAGAAGGTGTAGGAGAAAGACGATTACTTGCAATTGTTAATCAGAATAAGTTACGATTAATTCTCCAAAAAATGTTAGATGAAACTGAATTTTTGAGCGATTATGGTGTTCGCTCGCTTTCTAAGTTTCATGCAAAAAATCCCTACATTTTTGATGCGGGAAATGCGCAGTATCGCGTAGATTATGAGCCAGCAGAGTCTACAAGTGGAATGTTTGGCGGAAATTCCAATTGGCGCGGTCCTGTGTGGTTTCCGATGAATTTCCTAATTATTGAATCGCTGCAAAAGTATCATAACTATTTAGGCGATGAGTTCACCGTAGAGTGTCCTACAGGATCAGGTAGATACATGAACCTAGAAGAAGTAGCTACCGAGTTATCACAGCGATTAATGCGGATATTTCTACGTTCAGGACAGCGTAGACCTGTGTTTGGCGGAATCGAGAAGTTCCAAAACGACCCGCATTGGCAAAATTGGATTTTATTCCATGAATATTTTAATGGCAATGATGGCGCAGGACTAGGAGCAAATCATCAAACAGGTTGGACAGGTTTAGTCGCTGACTTGATTCATCAAGCATATCAGCACGCACCTTCTGAAACTGAGCGATGGCAAAAATCCTTAAAAGCAAGAGTGATTGATTAATCCCTAGACAACCCGTGCTTACAATAGTGAAGCATTGTTACAACTAACACAGCTTTACTTATGTGCCGTTTGCTTGCTTATCTAGGTTCATCGATTTTACTTGACCGCATATTAACTAAGCCAGAACACTCATTGATTGTGCAAAGTTATCAGCCGCGCGAGATGAATTCGGGACTACTCAATGCTGACGGATTCGGAATTGGTTGGTATCACGCACAAAAGGAAACGAATCCGTTTACATACAAAAATGTACTGCCAATCTGGAACGACACGAATCTTTCGAGTTTGGGACGCTATATCGAATCAGGATGCATCTTAGGGACGGTACGCAGTGCAACAGCAGGTCAAGCGGTAGATCTCAGTAATTGTCAACCTTTTGATTATCAGCAGTTATTGTGCATTCATAACGGTCGAATCGAAAATTTTCGCGAGACACTCGCTAGACCATTACGCGATCGCTTAAGTGATGTGGCGTATAAATCAATTAAAGGTAGCACCGACTCCGAACACTTTTTCGCATTGGTGATTGAAGAATTACACAAAAACCCTAGTGCTACACTCACACAAGCACTGCAAAATGCTTTACTTACACTAGATCAATTAACGAAATTGTATAACATTACCGCATCCGCCAACATGGTTATCAGTGACGGACAGCAGCTAGTTGCTTCGCGGTTTGCGACTAACACGCAAACACCTTCACTTTATTGGCTACGCGACGATCCAACGTATCCAGAGTCAGTCATCATTGCTTCAGAACCTTTGTTTGCGGGTGATTGGAATCCTGTTCCTGAGCAAAGTCTTCTCACGGTAGGCAAAGACTTGAATGTTCAGATAGCTCAACTATAGAAGCCAAAACCTAAAACTTAATTCTTCCCTACTCTAAAAAAAATGTCTCGTCGAGTAGCTCAACCCAATATCTTAGACCAACAGCGACAACAGCTAAAACACGCGTTACAACAATGTCGTCACAGTACCCTCGCATTATTCCAAGCAATCGATTACGATACATTCTGCCGTCAGGCGCATCCCGAATTTAGCCCTGTAGGTTGGCATTTGGGTCATATTGCGTATACCGAAGCTTTGTGGATACTCGAACACTGCGCGAAAAGACCCCGTCTGTTTCCTGAGTTTGGTCGCTTATTTATCGCCGATGGTTTACCAAAAGCCGAACGCCAGAATTTACCGACACTCGCACAAGTTCAACACTACCTCGATACTGTGCGATCGCAAGTTCTGGAATACTTAGAAATTGCAGACCTCGACCAGCAAGAACGTCTCTGGCGTTGGCTCATTCAGCACGAAAGTCAGCACAGTGAAACGATCGCCTTCGTCTTAGAATTGCTAAAAGTTCAATCAGGCTATAGCGTTCAGGATGTACCCAGTGCGCCACCTTCAGAAATGATTGAAATTCCCGCAGGCTACTGCGAACTGGGAAACGATTCAGTTGATGCAATGGATAATGAGCGTCCGGTGCATCGCGTTTATTTAGATACTTACTGGATCGACCGTTATCCTACTACGTGCGGACAGTACCAGGAATTTATCAACGCTGGCGGCTATCAAAATTCCCAATGGTGGTCAGAGGCTGGTTGGCAATGGTTGCAACAAGCGCAAGTAACACACCCACTTTACTGGCAAAATGTCACTGCTGATTCTCCAGTATATGGCGTAAGTTGGTATGAAGCCGAAGCGTATGCGCGATTTGTCGGTAAGCGGCTACCAACCGAAGCTGAATGGGAAAAAGCTGCTAGTTGGGATGCTACGCACGAATGTCGCCGTACTTATCCTTGGGGAGATACTATACTAGGAGCTCAAAAATGTAATTACAACTGTGCTGTGGGAAGAACAACACCCGTCGATACTTATCCTAATGGGCAAAGTCCTTATGGTTGCTACGATATGCTAGGAAATGTTTGGGAGTGGACTGCATCGCTATTTCAGGGTTATCCAGGTTTTACACATTACCCTTACATCGGCTATTCCCAAGTTTATTTCGACGCGCAACATTATGTCCTACGCGGTGGTAGCTGGGCAACTCGTCCTTGGGCTTTACGCTGTAGCTTTCGCAACTGGTATCATCCGCACATCCGGCAAATCTTCGCAGGCTTTCGTTGTGCTAAGTGATGGTGTTTCGCTTTAATTGACGACATACAAATGGGTAGCAGAGGTGCAGAAAAGAAATTATAGTATGTGTTTTTTCGGGCATAAGCAAGAGTTATTCCAGATTTGGTTCCCATAAGCTTGAAACATCTAGCTCAAGCGTGATTTTATAGGCAATAGCTTTATGATTTACTCACTAAATATGACTCATGAGTTTTGAGGCGAATCGCGATCGCCTAAGTGCAGTAAACTAAACGTTGCTGCTTTTTTATGCCTACGCAATTTATCCCGCCTTGGCAAACGGAGGTTTAATGTCCTTATCCAAAGCTGCAAGCAATACGTTAGAATTTACACCTCGACGCTTGCAGATCGAGTATTTGATTGACTCTACCGCACAAGCGAAGACAATTGACGGCAATGACGTCATTCAAGGCTTAACTCAACATCCCAAGTCACTTCCAGCACGATACTTTTACGACGATCGAGGTTCTCAACTGTTTGAGCAAATTTGCACGTTACCAGAGTATTATCTCACGCGCACAGAAACCGCGATCTTGCAAGAATATGCATCAGAAATTGCTCAGATTACTGGGGCTTGCGAACTTGTAGAACTTGGTAGTGGAAGTTCGACAAAAACGCGTATTCTCTTGGATGCTTACAAACAACTCGGCTACCCTTTACACTACCTACCCATTGATGTCAGTGCTGGTATTTTAGAAAGCAGTGCAAAACAACTATTAGCTGATTATCCATCGTTGCAAGTCCACGCGCTCGTTAGTACCTATGAATTAGCGCTAGAAAAGCTAATTCCTACACAACTTGCTAGCCGGATGATTTGTTTTATCGGTAGCACCTTAGGAAATCTTACTCCCAATGAGTGCAATACCTTTTTCGCGCAGGTTACTGCTGCATTGCAGCCTGGGGAATATTTTTTATTAGGAGTAGACTTACAAAAGCCAAAAGAAATCCTCGAAGCCGCTTATAACGATCGCCAAGGTGTCACAGCGGCTTTTAATTTAAATATGCTACAACACCTCAACGCGCGCTTTGGTGGCGATTTTGACTTACAGCAGTTTGAACATTGGGCATTCTACAACGAAACTCAGCATCAAATTGAAATGCATTTACGCAGTCGGCGATCACAAACTGTTTGTTTACGCGCTTTAGATCTCGCGGTCGAATTTGCTACTGATGAAACCATCCTTACGGAAATTTCGCGTAAATTTAATCTCAATACCATTCAACAAGAACTTGCCCAGCAAAACCTAAAACCAGTTCAAGCCTGGACAGATCCAAAACAATGGTTTGGCTTGATCCTGTGTCAATTGCAAGCTTAAGCGAACCTCATCAACAAATCGGACGGTTCCCAGGATTGACTGCATGAATATAATCGCTACCTGCGATCGGTAATCCCCGATTGTAGGCAGCAGCTTCGGGCTGTCCCCAACCTAGTTGTAACACGATTTCAAGAAAGTCTGCCTTTTCCCACTTGCAAAGATTTGCCCATTCCATGCGTTGAGCAATTTTATCTACTGTTACTGGCGTTACTAGTCGATAATCTTTACCGTTATTGATACTTTTGTAGATATCCATCCCCACAGTAACTTTATGCCAAAAATGGACAATCCTCGTTTTTGCCTGTTTTAAAGTCTCTAAATCTTCAGGTAACGCAATCAATTGAGAATCTACTTCTGGATAGTCAATGCTACTGCCTTTAACAGTCAGCCGACGCCAAACAATCCCTGATACATTGTGTTCTCTTTGGTAACAATGAACCGCTGCTTTAAAATCTTGGTAAGCGTCAAACTTTTGTATCCCGTCACTCTTGATGAACCTATCGATAATTGGATTACCAGAGGCGGTAGCAGCAATTTTGAGTCGCTCACCCTTGAGACAAGCCTGGCGCTCGTCTGCTAAAATCTGTATCAGCTCTTCGGTAGTGTATGCCATTGTCCCTAATGAGTGGATACGCAGTTTCTAATTGCATCTTAAGATCTAAGCGCCAGATTTGTTCTGTCTCGATAGTTACTCAGCTAGTTCAGAACTAAATTCATTGATCGGACGACGTTTTAACTCTACTGATTCAGATCGCGGTAGTAGATCAAAGAGATCTCTAAAAATATCGTCAACTTTCTCGAAGGGTACTTGTCCTGTTTCATTCAGCACAACATCCCCCGACTGATTAAATACAACAAGTTGCGGCACAACTCCTGAGTAGTAATAGCCTGGTTCAGTAGGTGCGTATGTTTCTTTCAATCCAATAGTGTCTACACTGACTGGAATGAAATCTACCACACGTCCGTAAAAAGCTTGCAAGCGTGTAACTACTGGAGCGTATTGCTTACAGTCGCTGCTGTCATCTATATAAAAAATGAGTAAAGTAGGCTTATCGCGCTTCAATGATTCTTCTAGCTTTACTTTGGGTGGCACAAGTGAGGCATTTCCACCATACAAAATAAATACATTGCCCTCAAAACTATCGTCGCTAATGCCAGCGAAGGCTATTGGTGTCACTAGCGTATATTGGCAACCCAGAATGAGCAGGCAAACGACAACAAAACGCCGCCAAGAGCAGAGCATTTTGTACCAAAGGTTTAATAAAAACTTCATTGAAACAACTGAAGTTAAACTATTTTAGAACTTTAATATTTTAGTCTAGATCGGTAAGAACTAAACTAAAAGTGCCACGTAAGTATTTTAACTTATTGTATTACCTGTGCTACTAAACCTTAACTTCTCTAACAGAATTTAGTCGTTAATCTGAAATTAAAAACTTGTGGAGTTACCTATCGCTAGTTGCTTTTCTTAGCCTAATCTTTATGTTTAATATGATTTATGTTTTTTGTTTAATTAGCAGAAATGCACTACAATTAATTATATAATTTGCAGTCATTTTAGTTTGATGAAAAGTTTCCAATCCATATTAATTTTATTAACAATAGTGACTTTTTCCGAAACTGTTTTAGCTCTTCCTGAAACTCAAAATACGTATTCGTCAGCTATAGAAAAGAAAGAATCCATTGTTGATACTCCTATATGCTATATGCGTACAGCAAATGGTGGTGTCTTAGATCTTAGTAAACTGTGTGAGGCAAAATCGGAAAATACTGGGCGTATACCAGTACGACGGACAATTAATGTCTACAACTATACTAGAACAAATAAGTTTGACCGCGAGTTATACGGAGATTAAGATATTAATAATTATAAAATTGATAAGTAAGGTAGAAGCAAAATGTCTACCTTGACTTACTTAATTATTTAGTAATGTTTCATTAAGTTTATTGCCCTCAGGCGACCTAAAATATTGCCTTGTTCGGTATAGAGTTGAATTGCTATTTGATAATCTTTTAATGTGGCTTGGCGGTTTTTGAGTTTAGCGTAAACTTGGGCACGGTTGAAATATGCTTCAGCACGTCCAGGGTTAGTTTCAATTGCTTTATTTAAATCCTCTAGCGCTTTTTGCATATTTCCTAGTTGGAAATAAACAGCGCCTCGATCGCTGTAACCAAATGCATCTTCTGGATAAAGCTTGATTGCTTGGGTATAATCAGCGATCGCTCCTTGATAATCGCCTAAAGCAACTCTTGCATCTCCTCGGCTATTGTAGATATGAGCGAA
Source organism: Chroococcidiopsis sp. TS-821 (assembly GCF_002939305.1). Taxonomy (NCBI): domain Bacteria; kingdom Bacillati; phylum Cyanobacteriota; class Cyanophyceae; order Chroococcidiopsidales; family Chroococcidiopsidaceae; genus Chroococcidiopsis; species Chroococcidiopsis sp. TS-821. Next base: position 139,046 of record NZ_MVDI01000004.1, read on the forward strand.
ATTTGGATTACCTTGCAAAGCTAAAGTATAGTCTTCAACGGCTCCTTGATAATCTCCTATTTTCTGACGCGCATCACCTCGATAAATGTATGCCATGTCATGGTTGGAATTTAATTGTAATGCTTGAGTAAAAGCTTGAGTAGCCGCTTGATAACTTTGTTGGTGTAGTTTTTCTAACCCTTGATTTACAAAGCGCTCAGCACTGATTTCTTTTGACGTCAATGCTCTTGCTTCGGTGGGAAGCATTGGCGATGCATGGTGTTGATGCTCAGGTGAAGCAGCTGCAAAATCAGCATCACTCAGAATTCCTATCCCTACAAATAGATTGATGACTACTAACGTAGTTATTATTTTAGACAAGAAGTGCATAGTTGTAGTTTGTGATTTGAGTTTTTCTAAGTTAGGAACAATCATTGCTTCATGAATGTCATATTTAAGTAAATAGGTAATAAGGCTCACAACATCAAAGTCACTGATTATTAAAAATTAGCTTCGATGTCATTTTCATCACCTATATACTTGATATGAAAAGGTGTAACTTTTAATTATGCCCATATACAGATCAATGCATCGCTAAGGTTTATCAGCCTTATTAGCAAAAGGTCAATACAAAAAGATACTGCACGATGAAGCGCTAGTGTTAGTTCAAAAGACTTCTTGCAAAAGTAATTAAACTGTAACTGTCATGTTAAGCCTTGCGAAATTCTTTGTTACATTACATTCCGCTAGGAATAACTTTCATAATTTTCAACTTTTGCAAGTCTTCTAATATACTACTGAAAATTAATGATTTTTCTGGTCAGTTCTGAAGATTGTGAAAAATGAGAATTAGAGCAACACTCGCTATAAAGGAGGTGCAGGAAGTGGTTTTGGTCGCGCTGTAGCAATAGGATCTTGACCAATATTTCCGCTTTGTGAAGCTTGAGCATTTTGCAACACTTCAAACTGACTCATCATGTCATGATCTTCGTGAACTGTGTTATGGCAGTGCTGCATATATTTACCTGTATTAGGACCAAATTTCCCAATTACCCTAATTGATTCATTTTCGCCAACATAAAAAACATCCTTCCAACCAACTTCGTACGAAAATGGCGCTCTACCATTGCGGTCAAGAATTTGACAGTCGATCAAATGTAGATGGATCGGATGGAACCAACCACCAGAATTATTATACAAGCGCCAAATTTCGATGTCTCCAAACTGCGGGGCACCATCAACTCGGTTGACGTCCCAGACTTTACCATTAATTACCCATAGACCATTGGTACGTTCATACCTAAATTCCCTAGTTCGGACAGCTTGAGAAGCTAGCAAGGGAGTAAAAGCGCGTAGCTGACTGGGTACCGAACTATCATCAGGCGCATCGCGTACGACATCAAAACGCATAATTTCGTTGGTTCTACCAGAATACTCATCATTATTCTTCGGGTTTGTGTTTCTCAAGATAATCTGCGTACCAATAGGATACTTAGAAAAATCAATCACAAACTCGTATCGTTCTCCACTAGCAAAACGGAAATTTTTTACTGCTACGGGTGCTGGCTTGAGTCCCGCATCAGTACCAATCATGAGAAAAGAGTCGCCTGTGCTGAGTGATAGTTGATAAGAACGCGAAATAGAGCCATTCAAAGCACGGAAGCGGTATTTACGTCTTGCTACTTCCATCCGCGGCCAAGGCACACCATTGACTACAATAACGTCACCAAACTGACTTTTTTCTCCCTGATCGTCAAAAATCAAGCTGCCGTTAGTGGCAAATTGCTTATCTTGGATAATTAACGGTACATCGTACTCGCCTTTGGGTAAGGGTAAATCAAGTTCTGTTTGATCTTGCACAATATACATTCCTGCTAACCCCATGTAAACGTTACGGGCGGTAGCATGAATAGCGTGGTCGTGATACCAGAGGGTGGCAGCACGATTATTAGGATAATAGTAATCTTTGTAATACCCAGGAAAGGTAAGATCTTCGGCATAGCCGTCATATTGCGGCAAAGACGCCATGCCGTGTAAATGCGTAGAAGTTGGTACGCCTAAACTATTGTTGATAAAGCGAACAACGGATTGTCGCCCTGCCCGTTGAATAATGGTTGGTCCAGGTGTAATTCCGTTATAACCCCAAATCTCGGTTGATTTGCCAGGTAGTATTTCAACCTGAGCTTTACGCATAGTAATTTCGTAATAATCGGTCTGCGCGTCGCTACGCACCGGTTGAAGTACAGGTGGTCTGCGAAAAGGTAGTGTGAATTTATTTACAGCAGTCTGAGCGTAGCTTATGCGCTCTAAACCTGTAGGTAGCAGCAAAGCCCCTCCCGCAAATGCTCCTAATTGCAATGCTTTTCGCCTTGTTATTTTCATTGTTCCTCTTTTGACAGACACCACTACTTGCAAATCTCATAGGCAAATCCACCTATGAACTTTTGTTAACCCTGCTTTATCTACGATGACGGGTTTGGTATCACAGTGATGTCAAAGTTATGTATAAGTTGTGTGTAAAATTGGCAAAACTTAATTATTTAGAAAAATTTTTACGCTACGCAGAAATATTAACCAAGCTTGTATAAATGGTTTATATATACAAAAGAAATAAACAGCTTGTAGCTAGCTGGTTTAGTAGAATTTTTCATATATTTATGATTTTTTATTTAGTTTTAGTAAGACAATAATGTAGTTTATTGTATAAAAACAAGCTTGTACGACGATGTTACTGACAAAAACGCAATGTTGCCAACCAAAGGTTTATGCAAAGATATTTCGTGATTTATTCAAGAAGCTAGATAATAATTAGTCTTATAGTTCAAAGCAATACATAGAGAAAACTCGTAATTAATATGTAGCAAATCATATACAAAGGTATGAGATCAGAAAGAGCTTTATAAGTAACTTTAAAAAAGAAGTAGTACTGCGGCGATCGCCTAGCTCTAGCTCGACACAAAAATAGCAATTTTAATTCTTAATATCCATGCCTTGGTAAAGCTAAATTCTATGAATGTCCGGTCTTGTAAACATATCTGGACATGAAAGTTAAGTATCCTGAGAGATTATGAAGTTATGTTAAAGAAGTCCTAATGAACTTTGGTAGAAACTAGGTTAACTAGCGATCGTAGAAATATTTCTATCCCCTGCCCTTGGGGTGCTAGAATCTTCATAGTGTGTACTTCATCTATTGATGAAAGCAAGGATCAACCCTTTAACTCAAAGTTCACACAGCAAAAAAACGCTAGTAATTAACTCCTCATTAGAAAATATAGAACCTACTAGCTCTAGAAATGTTGTCTTTCTGAGGTTGTCTAGTAGGTTGGCGTTGCGAAAACTTATCCGCACATTGCGTTATAAATTAATAATTTGATGTACTTTAATCTTGTGGCAAAATATAATTCAACTGAGGTAAGCTGCTACTAAATTGAGTGCAGTTATTAGCAACAGCTGATTTAATTGCCACATCGGCAAATCGTCCAACGCCTTCTGAACCTAATTTAGCGATCGCCTCTGTAGGAAACATCGTCTTACTATCAGCTACTACACCAGCTTTAACAGTTTCGTAAGTTTTTCCCAATTGGAAGTCTTTGCAGGTTGTGTTAGATAGAGCTATGAGTCTACCAGTAGGAGCAAAGGAGATAAAATGATAATGCTTATTTCCAGGTCCTTCTCGAATCCAATCAGATTCTCTGGCTAATTGGCTGAGATAATTCTGAAATGGTATTGGGTATTGGGTATCATCTGCTCGTGCTATTAGATGGAAAGGCAGTACAAAAGTGGCTCCCAATACTACTCCTACGAACTTTTTCAACATAGATTACTTGTGCCCTGTGATATTCAAAATTAAACTGAATAGTGCTCTCGTATAGAAAACTCCATACATTCTTTGCTGTCATAACAGACACTTCTTTAATGTGTGCTTAGAAGCACAATTAATGACTGAATACCTAACTATAGACGCAGTATTGAAAGCGAACTTGCTGTAAACCGCAAAAGGTGACGTTTCGCTTTGCCTCACTTTGCATCATCTATGTCATGGTCTTCTTGAATTATAGTAGGCAGCGCGTCGTCATGAGGGCACTTTTAGTATGAGATAGTGCAGAGTTATGTATAAGTTTCGACTAATGTGTCAAGGTTCCAAATTTAAGAGCGTCTTGGCACAAACATACAGTGCGGTTATGCTGGAAGTTGGTTTTCTAATTGCAGAATGTCGGACTACTCAAACATTACCACAGCGATCGTTAGAGAAACGAGAGCGCGTGAAAAAGCTTTAGTGTTGATGAACGACAAATGCCGATCGCGGTTTTTGTTGCAAGCCCAGCGTACTACCAAGGTTTGTTTATTCTTTCATGGATTTACGGCAACGCCTGAACAGTTCATGCCGATTGGCGAAGCTTTTTTCCAAGCTGGCTACAATGTTGTGATTCCTTTATTGCCAGGACATGGAATTGCGGGAGATTGGGATGGAGACAACCCGCCACCGCTACCAGAAGAACAACGAGTTTATCAAGAATTTGGTTTGTACTGGTTAGAACAAGTGCAAGCTTTGGGCGAACAAGTCGTGATTGGGGGATTATCCGGCGGTAGTACTCTAGCGGCTTGGTTAGCTTTGGAACGTCCGCACAGCATTCACCGCGCTTTGCTGTTTGCGCCGTATTTGAGTAACAGTAATCTTCTTGTTGACTTCATCGTCAAAATACTGCCGATTTACTTTCAATGGCGCACTGAAGAAGGGGCGATTAGTTACGGCTACGATGGCTTTGTGATGCCTGCATTGCGCGTGTTTATGGACATGGGGCAAGATATTCTCGAACGTGTCAAAACAAGCATTGCCGCAGCACCCTGCTTTATTATTGGCAGCGATAGCGATCGCGCGGTTGATGAAAATGAAAATCAAGAATTGTACGAGTCTCTCGTCAAGCTGCAACCCAAATGCTGGTACTACTCGTTTGATAAAGTGTTTGATATTCCCCACAACATGATGACCAAAGCTGAGGGAAACGAATATCAAGACTTGGTAATTGCCGTTGCCAAAGCTTATGTAGATAGCGATGTTACCTGGAAAGAAGTTGAAGAAATTGCTTACCAAATGCTCTTTCAAGGAAAAACTTGTGACGCTATAGTGCAAGAGTTGGGTTTAACTTCGCGCGTTGCACCCGATTTGCAAATACTCATTTCCCTACTCGATAAATCTACAATTGTTGCTAAACATCATTCTGAATCATGATGAAAACATTTTACTCAGCTTGTCTCCTAAGCTCTGCAATCTAATTTCATGCAAAATTACATAAAAGCAGGGAATGATAAATAGCGTTAGCAGCGTTGCTAAAGATAATCCCGAAAAGACAACAACTCCTAAAGGTTGAAGAAATTCTGACCCCTCACCGATGCCTAAAGCTAAGGGAAACATCCCTAACACCGTTGTGATTGTCGTCATCAAAATTGGACGTAAGCGCTGTGGTGCAGCTTTGAGGATGGCACTTTTACGGTCAATTTGTTCGCGATCGCGAATTTGATTCGCCAGTTCCACCATAATGATCGCATTATTGACAACAATGCCTACAAGTAATACGGCACCCACAAGAACAGTCGCGCCGATCGCAGTTCCAGTAATATAAAGCCCAAAAATCCCTCCCGCTAATGCTAGAGGTACAGTGAACATAATTACCAAAGGATCGATTAAGGAGTTGTACTGTACTGCCATGACAACAAACACTAAAAACGCCGCTAATCCACCTAGAATTTGTAGCGATCGCTGTAGTTGCTGATTCGTCTCGGCAACCGAACTTGGTAAAATACTAACGCCTGGTGGTAAATCGATATTTTCCAGAACGGTATCAACCTCGGCTAAAGCATCTCCTAAACTTGCACCTTCGTTTAAATTACCTGCAATAATAAAGACTTGGCGTTGATTGATGCGTTGAATCTCGCCAGGCGCTTGCCCTTCGCGAATACTTGCAATGTCAAATAAGCGAATTTGGCGATTACTATTGACAAATAGCGGTAAACGTGCAAGTTGCGATTGATTTTGGATATCAGCTTGATTGAGTTGGACGCGGACATCGACTAAGCGATCGCCCCGTTGCAATTGAGTCGGAACTGAACCTTCAACCGCAGTCTGAATTGTTTGCCCAATATCTTGCGTTGTCAAACCGAAACTCGCGACGCGTTCCCAGTCAGGAACAATCTGAAGTTCGGGTTGTCTCGCGTCTGCATTAGGGCGGAAACTGGCTAATGTTGCTTGCCGATCCAACGCTTGCAAGATTTGTTGTCCTGCTTGGCGGAGATTTTGTTCGCTATCACCTTGAACAATCACGTCAATTTCTGCACCGCGCACCGGAGAATTACTCAAGATTAACCCCCGCACTTGCCCAGGACTTAAGCGCAAGCGAATACCAGCTAAGTTAAGGCGATTAAACTCTTGATTAACGCGATCGACAAACGCTTCGACGTTGCTACCAGGTTTTAAAGTAATCGTACTCGAACTGCGCAATGGGTTTTCTGTGGTGTTGCTACCAAAGAGAAAGCCACCCGCCGTCGAAAAAACATACTCAGTTTCCGGTTGCTCTAAGAGAATATCATCAACCGCGTCCATCACTTTTCGGTTGTTTTCGATGACAGTTCCAGGGGGAAATTGCGCAAACAAAGTTGCTTGTCCGGTACTAATACGGGGAAGGATTTCTTGGGAAATCTGCCCAACTAAGAGAAAACTGCCACCACCTAAAACTAAAAATGCGATCGCAACGACGAGTAAGCGATACCGCAGGATCTTCATCAAAAAGTTGCGATATCCTTGCGTCGCCGCATCAAATCGCCGATTAAACGCTTGCAATATCCACAATCTACCAACTCGACTTGACCAACGAATTGCGAGTAATCGCGATGTCACCATTGGCACGAATGTGATGGCAATCAAAATTGACGCTGCAACCGCAAAGCTAATCGTCAGAATTAATTCACTAAATAATAACGAGAAAAAACCACCAATCAGTAGAAACGGTAAAACGGCAACTAAGTTCGTACTTGTTGATGCAACTAACGCAGATTCGACTTCTTGACTGCTATGAATCGACTGCGAAATCAATTGCTGCGAATTCATGCGCGTTTTTGCATCTTTACCAGGAGTCATTCCCGCGCCTTCGGCAATATTTTCTAGCATCACAATCGAGTTATCGACGACGATGCCTACGCCTAAGGCAAGTCCACCCAAACTAAATACATTAAGCGATAAACCAAATAACCCCATCAAAATAATTGCCGCCAACGCCGCTAGTGGAATGGCACAAACGATGATGATTGTTTGACGCAGCGAACCGAGAAACAAAAGCACTGCGATCGCAGCGAGTGCTGCCCCAATTAAACCCGCAGTTGCTACGTTAGCAATCGAGTTACTAATAAACTGCGATTCATCTAGTGTTGCCGTCAATACCATGTCTTCTGGAATCACGCCGGATCTGCTGAGTTCTTCAATGCGTTGCTTGACTCCATTGACAACGCTAATTGTATTCGCATCAGGTTGCTTTTGAATACTTAACTTTACGGCAGGCTGTTTGTTGAGGTTAACAAACACGCGTTGATCTTGTGTGCCATCAACAACTTCAGCAAAGTCGCGCAGGTAAACACGGCGAGAAGGAAGCGTCGCACCATCTTCAGTGTTCTGTGCGGTACTTCCAGCTACCTCAAACGAGATGTTACGAATTTCGTCGGCGCTTTGAAACCGCCCGATTGTCCGCGTCAGCGGTTCGCCATTTTCTCCGCGAATGCGTCCTCCTGAAATATCTTGGTTACGGGCTTGCAGTTCATTGAGTACTGTCGTTAAACCAACGCCTAATGCTTGTAGGCGATTGAGATCGATATTGACTTGAACTTCTTCTTCAACACCGCCTGCAACATCAACCGAGGCAACGCCAGGAACGACGGTCAATTCGCGCGCTAATTCTTCGTCAGCAAACACGCGTAAATCGACTCCTTGGAGTGCAGGGGATGTCAGTGCAACTTCATATACAGGTAATTGCGAAGGGTCAACTTTAAATAATCTTGGTTCTTCGACTGTAGAGGGTAATTGTCCGCGACCGCGATTGAGTGCTGCTGTTGCGTCGTTCAACGCTTGGTCAATGTTTCCCCCTGGTTGGAAATACAAATCTAAACTGACTTGTCCTTCGCGCGTTTGCGAATAAACTTGCACAACGCCTTCGGTTGTGGATAACGCTTCTTCTAAAGGTCTTGTTACTTCATCAATTGCGACTTCTGGGGAAATCCCAGGGGCATTGATCCGAACGCCAATGCGAGGATAGGTAATAGATGGCAACAGATCGACTGGCAGCGAGGAGAGAAAATATATTCCCATGACTATGACTGCAAGCGTCAGCATCAGCGTGCCGATATGCCGTCGAATTGCGATCGCACTCACACTCAATCCTGATGCTTTGCCCTGTTGCATGGTTATCAACTCCCTTGCTGTGACTCTGAAAGAATCGAAAAGCGCACTGTTGCGCCATCCGTTAATGCCCCACCGCTACGCGCGACAAATCGCTCGCCTGGTTGCAAACCTGATAAAATTTCGACTTGACCGTTCGCACTTTGTCCTAGTGTTACCTGACGTGCAGTGACAGTGCCTTCACTCGCTGCGGTTTCATTGACAACATAGATTGTGCTTTCCTGTTGCTGAGGCGATCCTTGGGTGGGTGGCAATGCAGTTTGAGGTACAATAACGCGCTGTGTTTCCTCACTAGCAAACTGTACCCGTGCCAAAAGTCCGCTACCAATTTGTCCGTTACTATTCGGAATCACAACTTGAACCGGAATTAAACGCGCGGTTCGATCGGCTGCGGGAGAAATCCGACTTACTTGCCCCTCAAAAACTTCATCAGGAAACGCATCTAATCGAACTGACACCGTTTGTCCTTGGCGAATTCTGGCAAGTTCCAATTCTGAAATTTCGACGTTGACTTGAATGCGGCTAAAGTCACCAATCCGCACAATTTCCGTATTAGGCTGTACTAAATTCCCCACTTCTGTGAGCCGTTGCATGACTCTACCAGCAATTGGTGCGGTCAGTCGAGCGTAAGATTGTTGCCTTTTTGCTTGGGCGACGACGGCTTCTTGGGCGGTGACTTGGCTTTGTGCCGCTGCTTGTGCTTGTTGTTCGGTGCGGACTTGTTCTTGTGCCGCACGTAATATTTGTGCAGCCGTTTGGGCTTCAGTTCGTGCTTGTTCGGCTTGTTGTGCGGGGACGGCGCCTTCTTGCAAAAGACGTTCCTGTCGTGCTAAATCTGCTTGTGCTTGTTGTAATTCTAAACGCGATCGCTCGACTTGTGCTTGCGCATTACTAACTTGATTTTGAGCGCGTGCCACGGCGGCGCGTAAGCTGGCAAGTTCGGCTTCTGCTTGGTTAACGGCACTCACTAACAACGCATCGTCTAGCCGTGCTAAAGTTTGTCCTTGGCGTACTGTATCGCCGACATCAACTCCAATACTCAATACTTGCCCTGTGACTTGCGATCGCAACGAGACTTCGCGTGCTGGCGCAGTTGTACCTGTATACTCTGGTTGTTCTGTTAAGCTACCTGTCCGCGCAATGGCAACATCAACTGGTGTTATTTGCTGATTTGCACGTGACTGACCTTGTTGAGCGCTTGCTTCAGATTCACTGGGTAACGAATTACACGCTGTCAAGGCAACAGTGAAACTTAAACTGAACAACAACTTTGAAATTCGGATGTCTTTAAACACTAAAAGCACCGCCTGTTGTTCTATTTTGATTGATAGCTAATTTAAGTTTGGTAGCGGCAGTCATTACGTTAATTCGTTAGCTGACGGTTAGAAAAGTAACACAGCGCTTTGTAAAGAAAAGCTTTGTATCTTTTGTATTTTGCCCTTTCCATATCTTTACTAAAGTATTTAAATATTGCTAATAATTAATTTGGTTCTGTTCTAAGTCTGAAGATATATAAATTTTTGTTATTTCAATTTAGTACAGTCTTTCAATCTATCAGTTTGACATAAAAAAGAATGCTTGAGTTAGCGACCCTAGGTATATTGCAAAGCAAACCACTGCACGGTTATCGACTAAAACAGCAGCTAGAGCAGTTTATGAGTGGCTGCATCAGTGTGAATTATGGTGCAATTTACCCTTTGTTGAGGCGCTTAGAAGAACGCGGTGATATCACCACTCTCATCCAAGAAGCTGGTGAAGCAGGACCAAGTCGCAAGATATATAGCATCACTTCCCAAGGGGAAATCGCCTTTCGCCGCAAAATGCTAGAACACCCCCACGAAAGCTGGGTAAATGCGCGATCGCGCTTTATTATCAAGTATTTCTTTTTCAGCCATCTCGAACCTGCAGAACGTATCAAACTGCTCGAACACCGCATTATGGTATGTCGTCTGCGCTTGGAAACTCTGGAAGTTCAACCGATACCCAGTGACGATTTTTATGAAATCGCAGTATGGCATAGATTTATTGCGGTGATCAAAGAAGAATTAGAGTGGCTGAATGAACGATTAGCGCTTGAACTCCGCCAAGAATTAGAGTCTCGCAACTAATCAATATCTTTCCCGCGCTGAACCTTAATATGTTTTAATATTCCGTAATAAATCAACATATTGACTGAGCATTAAACATGAATCAGTCGTCACAATAGAAGTGCAAGAAAGCGTTCGGCGCAGCTAGGCGCTGCAGTCTCCTTCGCTGCACAGTACAACACACGGTCATCACAGGTGAACGAGGAAGCGGGAATGCCTAATATCAAATTTGAGAAAGAAAATCGTGAAGTCGTTGCTGCTGATGGTGCTAATCTTCGGCTTAAAGCGATGGAAAATGGCATCGATATCTACAAGCTTTACGGCAAAATGATGAATTGTGGTGGCTATGGTCAATGCGGCACTTGCATAGTTGAGATTACTCAAGGCATGGAAAACTTGTCACCACGCACAGAAGTCGAAAATCGCAAACTCAAGAAAAAGCCAAAAAACTACCGTCTTGCTTGCCAAGTATTAGTCAATGGTCCCGTCAGCGTAGTTACTAAGCCTTAGTCAGTTAGAAAATCAAGAAAAAGTTCCTCTTCTCTGACAGCAACGATGATGTTATTCTAAGAATGTTAGCTCACGATCTGCGAGAGGCTTTCTTTCGATGCAAGTTAATGACTTAGGGTTCGTAGCGAGCATCTTGTTCGTCTTAGTCCCAGCTGTGTTCTTGATAGTTCTGTATATTCAGACTGCTAGCCGCGAAGGTCGCAACGATTCATAAAAATATATCCTAGAACGAAAACCCCCGCCTCTGGCAGGGGTTTTTGCTAGTAAGACCGCTAATTTAGTCAAACACTAGCCTACAGTTCTTGCTAATAGCACCGGGCAATTGGCATTCACGCGGACATAATCGGACAATGAAGAACCCAAAAGCCGATCCAAGTCAACAAAACTTTTCGCAATCGAAGGACGGCGATCCGGAGAACCAAGCATTAACAAATCAACATTGTTTTCCTCTGCGATGCGGCAAATTTCTTCACCAGGTTTACCAGTGGTAGAAATCGCGCGGGGTTGTACGCCTTGTTTTTTCGCTTCGGCGATCGCTTCGGCTAAAACAGGATCTTTTTCGCCTGGCATATTTGTACTCGATTGATTGCTTGCGCCTTTGTTGACGTGGGCTAAAATCAGCTGCCCGCCTTTAATATCTCGCAACAAAAATAGTGCTAACCGCAAACACTGTTTCGCTGCGTCTGAACCATCGATCGCTACCATGATCCGATTAATCTTTTTGACATAGATATCATCCTTGACCAATAACATCGGTCGCGAGGACAGTTGAAATACGTACTGACTGACGGAATTAGACAAAATTGACTGCAAGCGTTTAAGACCGCGCGAACCCATAATAATCAGATCCGCATCAATTTCCTCTGCTACTTGGCAAACAACATCTTTAGGATCGCCTTGCCGAAGAATAGCTGAAACCTTTGTTGGGTCTAATTGCAACGACTGAATTGCTGTAGCTAGTACCTTACCTCCTTCTTCCCACTTCGATGTCATCGTCTCGGCACTAACTTGAGGAGACACAACATGCAAGACGGTGACAGCTGCCTTTTGAATTGATGGCAAATCCATTAATGCTTTGAGCATTTCCTCCGAATGACCAGTCCCAGAGTCAGCTAACAAAATTTTTTCTAACATCGGGTCGCCTCTTTTCAATAACTTCAGCAAAGTCACACTTTGCCCTGAGTCAAAACTATGATTTTTATGAATTAATTACATTCTACAATTTCGTTAAAAAGTTGAATTGCTTTGTCTTTAAATTGAAGATTAAATAATATTTAATCAACTTCAAACATTTGTTAATAAAGTGCCCAATTGCCAGGAGCATTAGCGCTTGTCTCGCGGACTGCGATCGCAGATTCTTTTCTGCAGGCGAAATTCATTGAACTTCGCTTGACAATTAACTTTTAATTGAGAACTTACAAATAAGTCACCACTAACTCGAGACACAATTTTGACTTACAAATATTACAAAAGTTTATTGAGTTTCGTATAAAATCTGAGGAAGAAGCTATCAGATATGAAAAGTACTATGCATAGCATATTTATTCTTTATGTAACTAACTAATTAAGCTTGTCGATGAGTTGAGCCTAATAAAAACTTATTTTATGTTTTTAGCGGTAAAGTTATGGTATGGTACAAAAACTAATACAAGGCAAATGAGTCAAAGCTTAACAGGCTCGACATGAATTATATGGTCAGCTTATATATGCGAAATCGGCTTAGCCTGTAAAACATTGCTTCAAGCTCTGGATGTTCGCGCAAAATCTGCATCAGTTTTCGCGAAAATCGCTATTAATTTTATTAACTCGGACTTAATCAAGCATTAAACAGTGTTAAACTTATAATTACTACAGTATACCTCCTCCACAGGTGTCAATAGGCTGTCTCATTGCATATAGTAGTGTAGTGAGCACGCGCAAATAATTCTTTTATCTACAAAAAGGTGTGAGGATAAGAGGTAAAAATGTCAAATATCTTGTGGAAATCCCTACTGCTTAGCCCTGCAGTTCTAGGAGCAACTCTAGTTGTATCCTCTACAGCGCTTGCAGTTGAACAGCCAGAATCAGCTGAACTCATTCAGCAAGATGCCGCTCAAGCTCCAGCAGCAGATTACGTAGTTGCAACCGTAGAAAGCAATCTTTTACAGCCGAATAATACAGTAAGAGCTATTCAACCACAAGCAGTAGCAGAACCTGTAGTGCAAGAGCCGACAGTATCAACGCCAGCTACCCCAGCAACACCGATAACTGTGGCGCAGGCAACAACTACACCTGCTACTGTTCCTGCCGCACCATCTGTTGAATCGTTAGACGAACTCAATCGCTACAGCAACGAAGGTAGAGGCAATGTTAACTCAGTGGCGCAAGTCACTTCAGTTTCCCAACTATCTGACGTTCAACCAACTGACTGGGCATTCCAAGCATTGCAATCGCTCGTAGAACGCTACGGAGTTATTGCAGGTTATCCGGATGGAACTTATCGCGGTAACCGTGCAATGACGCGTTTTGAGTTTGCCGCTGGTTTGAATGCAGCTTTAGACCGAGTCAACGAACTGATTGCTGCTGGTACAGCCGATATGGTTCGTCGGGAAGACTTAGCAACGCTTCAGCGTTTGCAAGAAGAGTTTGCAGCGGAACTTGCAACACTGCGCGGTCGGGTAGATGCTTTAGAAGCACAAACAGCCGAACTCGAAGCAAATCAATTTTCGACAACAACTAAATTAGTCGGTGAAGTAGTTGCTGCGATTAGCGATACGTTTGGCGACGACGTAGACGACAACACCGTATTTCAAAACCGTGTTCGGTTAGACTTCCAAAGCAGCTTTGGTGGTTCAGATATTTTACACACGCGCTTGTCAGCAGGAAATGCCCAGCTATTTAGCTTTAGTGCTTTTAATGGACCTGCTCCAAACGCAACTTTCGAAGGTCAACAAACTTTCAACATAGCACCAAACTTTGAAAACAGTGTCGCCGTTGACTGGCTAGCTTACGACTTCCCGCTGTTTGGGCAAGCCAGAGGTTATTTAGCAGCTACTGGTGGCATCCACAGTGATTACGCAGCAACTGCAAATCCGTATTTCGAAGATTACGACGGCGGTAGAGGTGCGCTATCTACGTTCGCGCAACAAAACCCAATCTACCGAATCGGTGGTGGTGCTGGTGGCGGTTTAACCTTAGCATTTGGCGGTGGCGGCGTTCTCAGACCAAGTTCTTTAACCGTAGGTTACTTAGCCGATAATGCTAGCGATCCTGGTTTGAGTGCAGGTATTGGTAACGGTGACTACGCAGCCTTAGCTCAGTTGAACTTCAACTTAGGCGATCGCGTTGCGTTAGCAGCAACGTACGTTCACGGTTATCACACCACAGGTAACGGCATTTTTGATATTGGTGGTTCGTTTGGCAATCAATCAGCAGGTCCAGTCGTTGGTACAACCCAAGCAAACTTGGTTGATATCAGTGGTGATGGCTTCGTTGACGGCGTGCCAGGTTTAGCAGTTGGTCCTACAGTTACCAACTCCTATGGTGTATCCGCTGCATTCCGCTTGACTGACAGAATATCCATCAGCGGGTTTGGTACCTACACTAACGCTATACTCTTAGGGCGCGGTGGTGCTGATATCTGGACATTTGGTGGTGGAGTTGCTTTTCCAGACTTGGGTAGAGAAGGTAACCTCTTAGGTATCTTTGCAGGTGTAGAACCTACGTTGAGAGGAGTAGATGCTCCAGGCGTTGCAGGTTTCAGCCGTGATTATGGATTACACGTTGAAGGTTTCTACAGGTATCAACTTACGGATAACGTTTCAATTACACCAGGCGTAATCTGGTTAAGTTCTCCAGGTCAGAACAACGATAACTCAGACGTGATTATTGGAACACTACGGACAACCTTCAATTTCTAAGCAGTGAATTAGTGAACTTTCACAATTCAAAGAAATAGTAACCCGCTGCTCGCGGGTTTTTTTATCGTCAATTATTTAAAGTCACTAAACCCCAGTCAAGAACCGGAGTATACTAAAAGAAGAGCAGATCAAAAGCTTAATAAACTATCGCGTTTAAATTAGCCTGTGGAACTCTCGTGTAAGACTGAATATGCGCTGCTTGCGCTCTTAGAACTAGCCACTAACTACGAAATTGGCGAACCCTTGCAAATTCGGCAAATTGCTGCCCAACAGCACATCCCAGATCGCTATTTAGAACAACTATTAGCGACATTAAGGCGTGGAGGTTTAGTAAAGAGCCAACGCGGGGCAAAAGGTGGTTATGTCCTAGCACGAGAGCCTTGGAAAATTACCCTACTCGATGTCATTTGCTGCTTGGAAGGTCTAGAAACGACTGCTTGTGAAGATGAAGCTCAACCAAAAACCGTAGAAAGCGCAGTTGTTCAAGAAGTGTGGCAAGAATCGCGTCAAGCTGCTAACTCGGTTCTGCAAAAATATACACTGCAAAATCTTTGCGAACAACGAGCAGCAAGAAAGCAATTGAATATTATGTATTACATTTAGAGCGATTCAGAAATTTTGAGTTTCTCGGAAGTTTTGAGTGAAAACTTCTTTTATTCAAAAGCAGCAGTAAGTAGCGATCGCAATTTTTCTAATTTTTTAGATTGTTTCTTCTAGATTCCTCTTAATTAAACTAAAACTATGCGAATTGCCAACAATATTACAGAACTAATCGGTCGCACGCCTTTAGTACAACTCAATCGCATTCCTCAAGCGGAAGGATGTGTAGCGCGGATAGTGGTGAAGCTAGAAAGCATGAATCCATCTGCCTCGGTTAAGGATCGCATCGGCTTTAGCATGATTCAAGCCGCAGAAAAGGAGAAACTCATTCATCCTGGAAAGACAGTTTTAGTTGAACCCACATCAGGCAATACAGGAATTGCCTTAGCAATGGCCGCGGCGGCAAAGGGATATCGATTAATTTTAACGATGCCCGAAACAATGAGTGCCGAACGAAGAGCGATGCTGCGCGCCTATGGTGCAGAACTCGAACTGACACCAGGAATTGAAGGGATGAGTGGAGCAATTCGACGCGCGCAAATGATTGTAGATAATACACCGCACGCTTATATGCTGCAACAATTCCGCAACCCGGCGAATGCACAAATTCATCGCGAAACCACCGCCGAAGAACTTTGGCAAGATACCGATGGGCAAATTGACTTGATGGTGGCAGGTGTCGGTACTGGCGGCACAATTACAGGTGTAGCGGAAGTCATTAAAGCACGCAAGCCCAGTTTTAAGGCGATCGCCGTTGAACCAGCAAATAGCCCTGTTCTCTCAGGCGGCAAACCAGGACCACATAAAATTCAAGGTATTGGTGCAGGATTTATCCCGCAAGTATTGCGCGTAGACATGATTGACGAAGTTATTACAGTAACGGATGACGAAGCGATCGCCTACGGACGTCGTTTAGCGCGCGAAGAAGGGCTACTTTCAGGAATTTCTAGCGGTGCAGCTTTATGTGCCGCAATTCGGGTAGGACAGCGCTCAGAAAACAAAGGAAAATTGATTGTGATGATTCAGCCTAGCTTTGGCGAGCGCTACTTAAGTACTCCGTTATTCCAAGATTTGGAGCCCAAAGTCCCCATTAATATGAATTAACGCTACAGTAGGTGTCATGGCATCGAATCACTACGACACTCTTGACGTTAATGCAGCAGCAAGCCAAGCGGAAATCAAGCAAGCCTATCGCCGCTTGGTAAAAAAATTTCATCCTGACAGTCATCAGGACACTGCCGATCACGAGCAAATTATTCGCATTAACGAAGCATACGAAGTCTTAGGAGATGTTCAAAAACGGCAATCTTATGACGAACAACTCTTAAGACAACAAGCAACCGAACAAAGTCGCGAACGACAACAGCGTACCGCAGCAGTACAAAATCAATACCGTACCTCGCGGCAAACGGGAAGAGATGCTGACGAAGAATTAGCAAGATGGCTGCATCAAGTTTATCAACCTGTGAATCGTTTGATTTGCCAAATTCTTAACTCGTTGGAAGAACAAATCGAAAATTTGGCAGCAGATCCTTTTGATGATGAGTTACTAGGAGATTTTGAAGATTATCTGCAAAGCTGCCGCGACTGGCTGAAACAAGCGCAAGTAGCGTTTCGCTCGTTGCCGAATCCTCCTAGTGTTGCAGGAGCCGCCGCCCATTTGTACTATTGTCTCAACCAAGTAGGCGATGGCATTGAAGAGTTGAGTTACTTTCCACTCAATTATGACGATCGCTATTTACACATGGGTCAAGAGTTATTCCGGATTGCGGCTGGATTGCATTGCGAAGCGCAAGAATCACTAGAGGCGATCGCTTAATCAACATAAAGACGTTCTTGACCATATTGTTGGGCTTTTTGCAACAAAACTGACAGTTCGGCGTCTGGCATCATCGTAGAAGGTGGAGCTATAGCTTGTCGCAAAAGATACCACGGTAAGCCAACGGACTCGCGTAAAGCTACGTAAGCTTTTTGCGGCAAACTCCACTCATCTGATAGATCGCTTGTACGCGGAATAACCGTAAATCCATAAGCCCGAAACTCAATCAGCGATCGCCACATATGCGGAGAATCGGTAACTAATAAAATTCGTTGGACGTTTTGCTGCTGTAGAATTGCTGCTGAAAAAATCGCGTTTTCTTTCGTTGTCAACGAACAGTTTTCGCCATCAATAACATTTCTGGGGACACCTTGGTCAATCAATAACTCAATAATCGGTAAAGCATCGCCTCGACCACTGACAAAAATCACTGGTGCTCTTGCAGCTTGCCACAGTTGAGTTGCTACCCTAGCTCGTTCCATTCTTAAGGCTCTGCCTCGACCTAAAATGACGATGGCATCGACAGAAGTTCCAGGATCGGCAGGCAGAAATAGTCCTTTGACAACAACAGTAGACAGCAAGCCAACTGCAATCAAGCTAAACACGAGCGTAGCTACAGCAGGAAGCATCCATTTTTGATTGCGCCGCCACTTACGAGTAATGAACCAAAGGCTAACAACAGCAGCAATAAGAATTGCCAGAAAGAGCAAAATCGGCGATCGCAACTGCTGCCAACCAAACTCGATGGGAAACTGTGTAAACTCACGCGGACAGAAACGAGAATCAAACATCGATTGCATTTATAACTCAGCTTTAGGTGCAATGCACGCGCTAATTAGTTTATGCTGATAGCAGGATTATTCAAAAAACTTTACATTCAACAACTCGTGTACTCATGCAATGCATTGTCAATCGTCGCGCGCAGTTTTCAGCGAGTCATCGGTATTGGTTACCCGAATTAAGTGAAGCTGAAAATAAACAGCGTTTTGGACTTTGCGCGCGAGCACCAGGACACGGACACAACTATGTATTATACGTTTCCCTCAGCGGTGAACTCGATGAATATGGCATGGTACAAAATTTGTCCGAAGTCAAAAAAGTAATTAAGCGAGAAGTGACCAGCCAACTCGATTTTTCGCACCTTAACGATGTTTGGACAGAATTTCAACAAACACTACCTACTACCGAAAACATTGCCAGAGTCATTTGGCATCGGCTAGCACCATACTTACCTTTAGTCCGCATTCAACTCTTTGAACATCCAGAACTTTGGGCAGAATATCAAGGAAACGGCATGGAAGCTTACTTAACACTTAGCACGCACTTCAGCGCAGCGCATCGGCTAGCACGTCCCGATCTCAGCTACGAAGAAAACTTGGAGATTTATGGCAAATGCGCGCGTCCCAATGGTCACGGACACAACTATCATTTAGAAGTCACGGTTAAAGGCGATATTGACCGGCGCACCGGAATGCTCGTTGATTTAGGGGCATTGCAACAAATCGTCGAGGATTTAGTTGTTGAACCACTGGATCATACTTTTCTAAATAAAGATATTGCCTACTTTGCCGAAGTCGTCCCCACCGCAGAAAATATCGCAGTATACATCAGTAATATTTTGCGATCGCCTATCCAAGAGCTAGGAGCCACATTACATAAAGTTAAGCTCATCGAAAGTCCCAACAATTCTTGTGAAATTTACTGCGATCGAACTGTTCAAGAAGTCACAGGTCACAGGTCAGAGGTCAGAGAACTGGTACATTAATGCGGCAAAAATGAGATTTTGCTTTCTCTAATCCTAAGTTAGAACGCGACTAATTCTAGTAAACCGTCCTCCAACCTACCCCCTAAATCCCCCACACAGTGGGGATCTAAGGGGCGAAAATACTACTCAACCGCTACCTGCGCTGTGATAGTACGATGGCGGGGAGTATTAGGCGCGATCGCAATATTGTGAAAGCCCGCAACTTTCAAAGCGGCTTCAATATCCAAAGTGAAATATTCATCCAAATACGGCTCGGTACTTTTTAGTAACGTCAAGATATAAGGAGGCATCTTAGCGTAAATTTCTGAGTGCGGATTCATATCCATAATGGCTAAATAGCCCCCAGGACGAAGTAAACGTCGAACTTCCTGGAAAATTTGCTGTGTCGCTGATTGTGGTAGCTCATGACACACAAGAAAGATCGAAACTAAATCAAACGATGCTGACGGCAATCCGGTGGATTCAGCCAGCGCGTGTATCCAGTTGATTTGTGCGTGGCGTTGTTGCGCGCGGTAATGGGCAACAGCAAGAAAATAGGGTGATAAATCTAAACCACTAATTGCTGCGTGTGGATAGACTTCTTGTAAGGCAAACGTACTCATCCCAACACTACAGCCAATATCCAGGATATCGCGGGGCTGTACAACCCTGTTTTTGAGAATGTCGTGATACGACGCGCGGAGTCGAGCATCACCCTCTGCACCTGCATCTGCCCAAATTCCTGCATGCACCGCACGGGCAGCAACTTCAACTTCTAATGCCGCATCCCAGCTTAAATTTCCTTGCTCGTAGGCATGAAACGAACAGCAATAATAATCGGGATATTGCAAATGCGGATTTTTGACTTGCGCAAGTTGAGCCTCCCAATCAAGCTGTTTGAGTTCTTGTACTTGCTTTGTCCAAGGAACACCTATTCTTTCTGCACGTTTAATCATCATTTGCCGTGCTTGATGCTTAGCTAAATTTGCTAGCGGCTTAATTGCAAGCACTCGATTAACTAAACGAGATGCTATTTCTGGCGCAGTCTTTGCAGCTGTCATACGTAATACTAAAAATCTTATATCTTCTTTAGCTTATTATCGGGCTTTGCGGTGATAATTCTGAAGTACCACGCAGGGCAAGGAGTTACCGCCATTTAGTTTTTCGTTTCAACCTCAAACACGCAATCGCGATTGAAACTGCGGCTAATCTATGACTACGTCTTCTAGAAGCGCTACCCTAAAAAACAAGCTACAGCGATCGCTTTCAGTATTCGAGGACAAGCAGAATAGATGTCACAGTTCTACTTTGATACAGATAATAGCCGCCACAGAGCCTTTGAATTACCAGGGGCAAAACCCCACTACAACCCAGATCGTCCTGGACAAGTCGAGCATATTTTTTTAGATCTCAATCTAGATATTCCTAGTAAGAGTTATCAGGGAACTTGTGTTATCCAGCTTAAACCGATCCGTAATGGCATCGAAAGGTTGACGTTGGACGCTGTGAACCTCAATATTCATTCGGTACATGCTGACGATACGCCGCAAGCATTTGAATATGATGGTTCGCAATTGCATATTCAACTGGCGTCACCGACTGCTGTTGGTGAAGTCATAAAGATAGCGATCGCCTACTCTGCGGAAAAACCCCAACGCGGGATTTATTTTATAACTCCCGACCAATACTATCCTCATAAACCAACGCAAGTTTGGACGCAGGGAGAAGATGAAGACTCGCGTTTCTGGTTTCCTTGCTTTGACTACCCTGGACAACTATCAACATCTGAGATTCGCGTCCGCGTTCCTAAACCATACATGGCAATTTCCAACGGAACGCTCATCAATACAACTGAAGACGGTGATGCCAAAATTTACCACTGGTTACAAGAGCAAGTCCATCCTACTTACCTTATGACACTCGCAGTAGGAGACTTTGCTGAAATTCAAGACGAATGGCAGGGTAAACCTGTCACCTACTACGTTGAAAAAGGACGCGAAGCAGACGCACGGCGCAGTATGGGCAAAACACCCCGCATGATTGAATTTTTTAGCGAGAAGTATGGTTATCTTTACCCTTATCCAAAGTACGCACAAGTTTGTGTAGATGACTTTATTTTTGGGGGAATGGAAAACACCTCTACAACTTTACTAACAGATCGCTGCTTACTTGACGAACGCGCTGCACTCGACAACCGGAACACCGAAAGCTTAGTCGCGCACGAACTAGCGCATCAATGGTTTGGCGATCTTGTTGTGATTAAGCATTGGTCTCATGCTTGGATTAAGGAAGGTATGGCTTCTTACTCAGAGGTCATGTGGACAGAACACGAGTATGGGGCTGAAGAAGCCGCTTATTATCGTTTACTCGAAGCGCGAAGTTACTTAGCCGAAGATAGCAGTCGTTATCGTCGCCCGATTGTCACGCACGTTTACCGCGAAGCGATTGAATTATACGATCGCCACCTCTACGAAAAAGGTTCGTGTGTCTATCACATGATTCGTGCTGAATTGGGAGAAGAGTTATTCTGGCAAGCAATTCATACATTCGTTCAGGATAATGCCCATAAAACAGTAGAAACTGTTGATTTACTACGGGCAATTGAAAAAGCTACAGGAAGAAATTTACTATTTCTCTTTGACCAATACGTTTATCGTGGCGGACATCCTGATTTTAAAGTTGCTTACACTTGGGATGGAGATAGCAAATTAGCTAAAGTTACCGTGACGCAAACTCAAGCCAAAGAGGCTTCCAACGGTATTAGCAGTGATTTGTTTGACTTGAAAATTCCGATCGCGTTTGGCTATACCTACGATGCAGAATCTGCTCCTCAATTGAAAACCTTTTCGGTGAGGGTAAGCGAAAAAGAACAGAGTTTCTATTTCCCCTTAGAGGAAAAACCGCAGTTTGTCAGTTTTGATGTCGGGAATAACTACTTAAAAACAGTCACTTTAGAGTATCCCCTTCCAGAGTTGAAAGCACAATTAAAACTCGATCCTGACCCAATTTCGCGTATCTATGCAGCGGAAGCTTTGGCGAAAAAAGGTGGACTAGAAGCTGTGAAAGCCCTGTCGCAAGCTTTAAAACAAGACTCCTTCTGGGGAGTCCGCGCCGAAGTTGCCAAACAACTCGCCCAAGTTAAACTCGATCAAGCCTTTGATGGTTTAGTCGCAGGTTTAGAAGACGATTGTCCTTTAGTTCGCCGTGCAGTGGTAGAAGCCCTCGCTGATATTAAGACACACCAAAGTTACAAAGCAGTCAAACCCTTCGTAGAAAACGGCGATCCTAGCTACTACGTTGAAGCATCAGCAATGAAGGCAATTGGCACGATTGCAGGTGGCACAATCGATACAAAGCCCAAAGAAGAAAAAGTCGTAAAACTGCTCAAATCAGTTTTAGAACAAAGAGCGGGCTGGAACGAGGTTGTGCGTTCAGGGGCGATCGCAGGTTTGAGTCAAATGAAAACTGCTGAAACAGCCCTCGACCTCATCTTAGAATACACCAAACTAGGCGTACCGCAAGCCCTACGACTCAGCGCCATTCGCTCCCTCGGTACAATTTCCACAGGGCTGAATCCTGTCAATCTCGAACGCGTTTTGCAGCAACTCGCAGAACTCTCCCGCGAGTCGTTTTTCCTAACTCAAGTCGCGGTTGTCAGCGCCCTCGGGCAAATGGAAACTTCTAAAGCAATTGGAATTCTACAATCTTTGGCAAATCAAACTCCTGATGGACGAGTGCGGCGCATGGCGGAAGAGGCGGTATCGCGAGTGCAATCTGCGGTTGGTTCGGATCAAAGCGTGAAGCAATTACGTGAAGAAGTTGATGCGCTTAAGCAACAAAATCAAGAACTCAGAAGTCGTCTAGAGAATTTGGAGGCTAAATCTTCACACTAATCTTACGGATAAGCGGTTGGGAAAGCTGATAGCAAAATACAATAGAACTTGTTTTGTTCTCTCAGCTTTCCTTTAGAAATTTGCTTGATAGCAAAATGCTGTCGCGCCTCTACCTACTAGACTCTTTCTGCGGAAAGAAATTTGTAATTTTTCTTATTATTTATTTGTAGTTTTATATACTATAGTTAAGAAAAAGATAAAGTTTGACCGTAAGTCTCAAAATTAAATTGCTAGCAGGCTGACCGGAAATCTTTATCTACAAACTGATTGATCTAAGTACAGACTAACAAGTCGTGCCAGCATCTGCAGTAACGAGTGTTACTAAAGGTTGCAGATATCAGTGATTCCAGTATGAGAGGCAATTAAAGGCGTGGGTCAGTATCAACTTGCTCAGAATAACCGCCATTACGATCCGGAAGCGATCGCGCGTTACTATCGCTACCGTCCTTGGTTAGTATTGTGGCGGGCTTGTACGATTGTTTGGTATTTTGCTGGGTTTATCTTGGGTTTGTATTGGGATAAGTGGCAAAATCGCGAAGAACAAAACAAGTTTAAACGAGCAGCGCAGTTACGGCGAATTCTGACTCGCCTAGGACCAACATTCATCAAAGTTGGTCAAGCGCTTTCTACTAGACCTGACCTGATTCGCAAAGATTTTCTCGACGAATTAACTAAACTACAAGACCAACTACCGCCTTTTGATAACGCGATCGCGTTTCAAATTATTGAAACTGAACTAAATCGCTCGGTTCAAGAGATATATAGCGAAATTTCACTAGATCCAGTTGCTGCAGCGAGTCTTGGTCAAGTGTATCGGGCGCGGTTGCATAGTGGTGAAGAAGTTGCCGTGAAGGTACAGCGCCCAAATTTGCGCCCTGTACTGACCCTCGACCTGTACTTGATGCGGTGGGCAGCAGGGTGGATATCGCCTTGGCTACCGCTGAATCTCGGTCACGATCTCAAAATGATTGTAGACGAGTTCGGCACTAAGTTGTTTGAAGAAATTGACTATCTCAATGAAGCGCGCAACGCCGAAAAGTTTGCGACAAATTTCCGTAACGACCTCCGCGTTAAAGTTCCCGCAATTTATTGGCGCTTTACTGCGACTCGCGTCTTAACGCTTGAATGGATTAACGGCTTCAAACTCACAGATATACAAAGTATTCGCGAAGCGGGCTTAGATACGAATGAATTAATTGAAATCGGTGTCACAGCAGGGTTGCAGCAGCTATTAGAGCACGGTTTCTTTCATGCCGATCCCCATCCAGGAAATTTGTTTGCGATGCCTGATGGTCGGATAGCATACATCGACTTTGGCATGATGGATCAGCTCAGTGAATTGATGAAAGAAACTTTAGTTGACGCGATCGTGCATCTTGTCAACAAAGACTATAACGAGTTAGCTGCTGATTTTGTCAAACTCGGATTTTTAACTCCAGACACGAATATTTGCCCAATTGTCCCGGCGCTAGAAGCCGTACTTGGCGAAGCGATCGGTCAAAGCGTTGGGGACTTTAACTTCAAATCAATCACTGATTCGTTTTCAGAGTTGATGTATGATTACCCCTTCCGCGTTCCCGCACAATTTGCCTTAATTATTCGTTCTTTGGTAACGCAAGAAGGAATTGCGTTGAGTCTGAACCCGAACTTTAAGATTGTTGAAGTATCGTATCCTTATGTGGCACGACGATTATTGACAGGAGAAACACCTCAACTGCGACGCAGACTACTCAATGTATTGTTCAAAGATGGTAAGTTTCAGTGGGAACGACTAGAAAACTTAATTGTCATCGCCCAAGCTGACAAAAGTTTTGACTTATTACCAACCGCGCAATTAGGTTTGCAGTACCTTCTATCAGAAGAAGGTAAGTTTTTACGACAGCAACTTTTACTAGCTTTAACCGAAGACGATCGCCTGCATACCGCAGAAGTTCAACGAATTTGGAATCTCGTCAAAGGTGAGTTAAAGCCAAATCGCCTCTTAACTGTCGCGTTAGATGCTTTAACCGAGATTTCAAAAGAGCGCAAAGCAGCAATTTTACCGATTGTTAATTCCTTTGCAATTTTCCCTAAACAGCACTAATAAACTCGGAGTTATTCATGTACTATTTGCCAGAGCCACCATACTTTTTAATGATTGCAGGTTTTTTAGTATCGCTAACTTCAGGTTCGGCGTTTGGGGCAAGTTTAAAGCAAATTGTGCAAAATTGGTCGAGCGATCGCATTAGTAGTATGAGTTCGCAATTGCCCACTGTGTCGTTAGTTGTCCCCTTTGTAGGTATGACTATCGGCGTGTACTTATTTCTGTCTGCGGGTTTAGAAGTCTTTGGTTTTCCAGGCTTAATTGCTTATGTTGTTGCACTACCGCTGACTTTATTTCTCGGTATACTCATTTGGCGACAGCTGGGTAGTATGTTGACACTAGCGGAAAAAGAAGGCTTTGCAGCAATCGATATAGATAGTTGGCGTTAAGTTAAGTAGAAGAGCAGGCAAGCAGGCAACACAAAGAATTTTTAACTCAGATGTTGGCTTAACTCTTGACGCAGGCGGTAGAGAATTGTATTGGGTTCGACTTGCGCCAAAATTTCTTCAATAACAGTACTCGTTCCGAGTTGTCCCCAAGTACAGCCGCGTTCTAAGTAGACTTGGGCAGCGCGTCCGACGATGTAAGAGCCATAACCAGCAATACTACCTTGGGCGATCGCCGTACCAAAATAAGCAGTTAAGTTGCCAGGATTTTCACCGCTAGCAACTGCTGCAGTACTTTTACCCAAACCCAGAAATATCCCGGTTCCAAGTTCAGCTAAGAGTAAACCGCCAGAACTTAGTACAATTCTGTGCAAAAGCTTCGCAGCTTCATAGCCTGTCATTGGTAAACCGTACACGCGTGCCAAAGAGCGAATTAAAACCAAATCAGCAACAACGCCACCGAGTAAATCGAGAAACGCAATTGGATTGAGTGCGACTGCTAGCGCTTTGTACTTGGTAAACTGCCAGATTAAATCTTCAGCTTCCTGCTGACGCAATTCTATTGTTTTATGCGCAATTTTTGCTGTTGCTTCGCGGGCTTGTACCAACGCATTCAAAGCTAAAAGCGATCGCCCTTCGCGATTGAGAATCCTCAAAATTGCCAGCTTCAGTTCAGCAATCTGTGGTGGTGGCGTCTCTAATTCGTAGGTGACATTGCCATCAGCCCATTCGACACGCACTTCCATCGGTGCGGGTTCGGCTGCTACCATAACAATCTCATCAGGAGACACCATTTCATTCTGCGTTGCAGCAAGTTGCCGCAAATTGTTGTAGATTGCCTGGCGATCGGTGTCAGGATACAAATCTATTTTGTTGAAAACTAATATTAGGGGTTTTTGCGCTTGCCGCAACTCACACAAGGCTTGATATTCCGTCCGCGTAATATCACCAGCGACAACAAACAAAATCAGATCAGCTTGACGCGCGACATCCCGCGCCATTTGAGCGCGTATGTGTCCTTCGATTTCGTCTAAGCCAGGCGTATCAATCAACTCTACTTGGACTTTACCTTTTTCACTCGGAGTCCACCGCACCGAACGCGGGTATTGCGTAACACCATGAAGCGGTCCAGTTTGGAGAATTTTCTCTCCTATCAATGCATTCAACACCGCTGACTTACCGCGGCTCACTAAACCAAACGCCGCGATGCGCACCACATTGGAATCAAGTTTGTTGAGTGCTGCGTTGAGAATCTCAATTTCCGGTTTAACTAATCCTGGAAGATCGCGACTTGAAGGCTTTCGCCCTCCCGAGCGCATTAGATGCGAATACCACGACAGCGCTTGCCGCAAGCTTGCTTTAGCACGGTTTAAATGAGACTCTTGTTGACTAGTACGCACTATAAGAACGAAACCTACAAATTGATTCTTAACAAAAATGACTTGGTTGTGCTGTTTCTATCGTAAGCTGATTTAACTATTTTGACTGGTACTAGGTTAAATTAACCTCAGTTTTATTTAAAAGGATAAATCTCTGCCTTAAGCAAAAAGATTTTGTTGCACTCATTCCAAGATGAACTGAAGTCTCGTATTGAATTTTACAATTCAATTGGTGTTGCTGAACAAGAGTAAGAGCTTCTCCTCTACAGTTGAAAAAAGAAAAAAGGGGGAGAGAAAACCAAAGCTTTCAAATTCCCCCTATATGGCTACTGTGTACGCGCAAGCGATCTAAATCAGTCAAGTCTCTAGCAAACCGCCCCTTAGTTCCAATTCTAGGAAAATTAAGCTGTTCAAAGTTTCCCAAACATCGGGGATCGAACCAAAGTCTATCTGATATATGAATACACCGTAGCCATCTATGAGAGATTGCTCCTCCAATACTTAACGATTCATACATTGATTTCGCAATGCTACTAACCTATGATTCAGCAAGTTGCGGTTGCGATCGTTGTGGTAATAAACGCTCAACGCCCTGCTTAACAAAGCTTTGTAGGAAAGCCACCTGCTGGTTTTGCTGGAATACTCTTTGTAAGGTTTGGCTCAACTTGTCTAAATTGAGCTTCTCAGAGTCAATTGCAACTTCCTGTGCTTGGAAATATTCGACTAAACTCAAACCTGCTAACCGCGTGAGATATGCAGCACTGATGCCTTGGACTGCTCCGCCGGCTACAAAGGTGACTGCATTACTTTTTAACACTGTGCTTACAGCTTTTGTCGAAAGTTCAACTAAACCCAACTTCACCATCAAACTTCCCATCGTGCCAGCGACAGTTTGGGCTTGTTGAAGCGAGAATTTCTGCTGATAAATCGCACCCAATTCGGTGACGAGTTGAGCATTGATGGCAGCAGTTGCGAGGAGATCGAGCGCGGGTATGGGATTGGCAAACGCCGCCGCCGCTGCAATCCATTGATATTGTTCGATAATTGGAATTGCGCGATCGCGTCTAACCTGATTGAGTAATGTTTTCGCTTCAGCTTTTAGCGTTAAGGCTTGCCGTTGTGTTGTTGCCCAAATAAGTTGTTGTCTTTCTTGTGTCGCAATTGTCACTAGGCGATCGCGCAGTTGTTCAATGATGGGTGCGCGTTGTTCTCGCCATTCTTGGATCGTACCATCTGCTGCGTGTTGACGTACTTTAACGTCACCCAAAGATGCGGCGATCGCGATGATATCTTCAACTTTAAGTAGCGCATGCATCCGCTGTTGCAGGGCGTGTAATACGACGGCGCGTTCTTCCGTAATGTGTTGATCTTGCTTATTAAACACAAGTAGAGTGCGTTGTCGATTAACGGCAATTAACTGCTGCAAAGTTTGAAATTCTGTCTCTGTAAGATCGCCATTTGTTACAAATAACACTAAGTCAGCAGCATTGGCTTGTGCGAGTGCCGTTGTTTCCGCTTGGCGATCGCGATCGGTACTTGTAAATAATGCAGGTGTGTCTTGGAAACTTAGTTTCTGTCCAAATGACAGCTGGTGCAACACATCGACAAGGGTTGTTTTACCAACAGCTTTACCACCAACGACGGCTACGCGTAGTTCTTGGCGTTCAATTTCGCTGTTAAGTTGAACAAGTTGTTGGCGCAGCTGCGCGGGTTCTTCAGCTTCTGCGGCTAAGCATTCAATCACGCTTGCTGCTTGCGCGATCGCTTTTTCCACAGTTTCTCGCGTGACGGGTGAGTTATCGACAACTTGTTGTTTTGGCGTTTTTTGTCGGAATAACCACAAAGTTCCACCCACTGCGATCGCGCCTATGATGCCATACTCACCTAATTGCACAATAGAGTGGTGCCAGCTTTGTAATATCCACAAAGAGAAGGATAAGCCTACTCCACCCACTAAAATTGGTCGCCGCAACTGAACAGCCATGATTAAATGCGAATAACTTGTAATCCCTTCTATTCCAGCATAGAACAAAATTTTATGAAAGCAATTAGCGATCCTAGGAGGATTGACGTTCGATTTACAGAACAAAGTTATTTTAGTGACAGGAAGAGCGCGTGGAATTGACGCGCAAGCTGGAGCGTACGCAATTTTACATACAATCGGCAGCCTCAGCACAAGCGCTTGCCAAAGAAATCGGTGACGATCGCTGTTACTTAGTACAAACCGAGCTTGCTGTTCTCAATGCTAGTCAAACTTTATGGCAAAAAGCGATCGCCTGGCGCGGACAAATTGATGTGTTGGTAAACAACGCGGGAATTATTCAAGCAGCTTGTATCGATGACGAGCTTCATCTGTAAAGTAGCGCATGGCAGACGACTGTACAAGTTAACTTAATTGCGGTTGCCGATTTGTGTGTGGAATAATTATCAATATTGCTAGTCGTGCAGCCTTTCGCGGTGACGCTCCAGACTATATTCACTGCGCTGCATCCAAAGGCGGTGCGATCGCTTTAACCCGCAGTATCGCGCGGGGATTTGCTGCTGATAACATTCTTGCTTTTGCAATTGCGTCTGATGCTGTTAAAACCGAGAAGGCAGACACATTTATTCAAGAGTACGGCGAAGCGGCTGTTACTCGCGACATTTCCTTGGGGAAAATTGCTCCACCATAAGACGTGGCTAATGTTATTGCTTTTTTAGCTTCTGGGTTAGCCTTCCACGCGACTGGGACAACAATTGATACCAATGGAGCATTTTATATGCACTCATCCTAAAATAAAACCTCGCAATCGTCTAAAGATTACGAGGAATCATTCTTGATTTGGTGGCGGGAAGTGGATTTGAACCACTGACCTTCGGGTTATGAGCCCGACGAGCTACCAGGCTGCTCTATCCCGCGTCAACTTATCTAATATAACTTATTATGCTAATTTTAGCAACTACAGCATAGACAACTCTCCAATCACTTCGAGGCGCTTATATTTCCCTAGTGTCATAAACCTTTCTGCAAGCGTTTCGGCAACACTCGGACTAATCCAACCCATTTGCTGTAGTAGATAGATTGCAACCGCGTGTTTAGCCCGCTTGGCTCCATCCATAACTTTGATCGCTAACCCCATACCTTCACCAATGCGACCAATACACTGAATGCCTTCTGCACCTGCTTTGCTCACCAATTCTCCTTGCGTTAACCGCATCAATTCGGTATCAAATTCGCCCTCCCCTGCCACCATTGTTGGATGATGCGTCATAGCACGCACAATGCGTTCCATATCTAAGTTATTGCCTGAGGACAGCTGCGCGTACAACGACGCAATTTGTCCCATTTGCATCAAATAAGTCGGGGCACCGCAATCATCATGCGCGCAAATAAATTCTTCAGCTGGCATCCGCAGCAATTCGGCAATTTTCCCAAAAATCAGTTGCTGTACAGGGTGGTTGCGTTGCAAATAATTATTCAACGACCAACGCCGTTGCTGACACACAGCTAGCATTCCGGCGTGTTTCCCTGAGCAGTTGTACTGCAATGGACTGCGTTTGCCTTCAGGAATTGGACACTGTAGAACTGAAGGATCGATATCCGCACGCCACAGAATATTAAATACTTGACGTACTTGCTCAATTGTGCCTTTATGCGAACTACAGATGATGGCTAAATCGCGGTCTGTTAAGTTATAGCGTTCGAGTGTCCCTGTCGTGGTAACACCTAATGCTTGAAACGGCTTGAGTGCCGAACGGATAAATGTGGCAGTTTCAGCGTTTCCAGCAACAGACAAAATGCGCCCTCGGTCGTCACATACAACAGCCTGGACTAAATGTCTCGATTCAATAATACCTTCGCGCAGTAACCTTACTTCGAGTTCTGCGGCTTGAGTTCGTTTTCCCCTTGTCATGGGTAAACTCTATCATTTAGCGGGACGTAAGAGTTGATTTTAGATTGGAAAACTACGTAAATTACAGAAAATACCAAATTAATTCACCTAATAGTAGAAGTAAGGCAACAACTCCCAGCGTTTGTTGTAGCCGTTGGATAATTGGTTTGATTTCGTAACTCACAATCAAGCGATCGCGCGCAAGAACTTCTTGCGGTTTTGTCCAAGTTTGTCCGTCATACCAACCGGACTCTTCATAAAAAATTGTCGGGCTTGCGAGGCGGTTGCTAACGTAAGACCATCCTAAATACCAGCGCACGACTGTAAATATTACGCCAATGCTGGCTAATCCTGCACCACAGAGCATAAATTGTAAAATATGCTTTTGCGGAGAAAAACTTGCCGCGGCAACTGGTCCTGCAACGATCCAGGACAATCCCCACACCCAAGCTAGCTTAGTAATATACTGACGCCATTCTAAATTGCAAGTACTATAGTAGTTTGATGCTTTAAGTGCTTCGTATTCGTTGAGTGGCTGTTGTTCTACAGGGACTGGACAATCCGACACTGAAAAATCCATCATGGTGCTAAGCCCCATCGGCAGTGGTAAACTCGACTCGCTCTGCATGACCCCAAAACGCTTCTAAATTATAAAATTCGCGTTCTTTAGGCATCATCACGTGAACTATCACATCGCCGTAGTCTTGTAACACCCAAGTTGCATCTACTTTGCCTTCGGTGCGTAGCGGTTGCCGTTGCCACTCTTGTTCGATTTGATCGACAATTGCTTGGGCGATCGCGCGGACTTGGACGTGCGAGTATCCTGTTGCAATGACAAAATAATCTGCCATGTATGATACATCTGCAACTCGCAACACAACAATGTCGCCTGCTTTACGATCCGAAGCTGCTTGGGCAGCAGTAAGGGCTAACTCCTTACTAATATCGCTCTCTGCTTGTGCTGACTTGACTGCACTTGCTGCCGTAGATCTAGACTGCGATTGTGAATTTACTGGCGAATATTCTGTCATTACACCTCAGGAAAAATTATTAATTTTTATTAAACATTCTTTAAAGATGGCTGGCTATGGGGACTGCTGGGGTTTTCTTGCATACTAACAAAAAACGACAGCTCATGCAGTTTTATCCGTGACTTGCTGCGAATTTTTTACTTTTTGCAAAAACCAGTTACGCGTTGCAACTGTTCGAGGATGAATTAACCGATGATTTGCGATTAATAACTGCAACGAGTAGTCACATGTTAGCCAAACCGCGCGTTCGAGATTGTGATAGCTTGCTTTGCGCAATTCTTCTAACTCTGGAGTTTCTCCGCGCCCTGGTTCTAAGCTATCTGCTAAAAAGATAATGCAGCTTAGTGCATTCATTCCTGGTTTGCCTAAAGTATGGTTAGCAATTGCTAAACACACGTCTTCATCGTTTATGCTAAAAGTTTCTCTGGCAATCAGTGCCCCAACATCCGCGTGCAATAAGTGAGGATTCGCTTGACTCACAGGATCGATCTCTATTCCTGCTGCTTGTGCCATTGTCAAGAGTTTTTGCGGTTTAAAATACTTTGCTAAGTCGTGCATCAACGCAGCTTTCGCAGCTTTTTCGACATCAACTTGATGATGCTGTGCCAAGGCGATCGCCATTTGTTCGACTCGAAGAATGTGTTGAATGCGCGATTGCGGTACGTTTTCTGCTAGCCAAGCTAGAACGCGATCGCGTTCAGTAAAATTTAACTCTAAAGTTTGGTCGGGAAGCACAATAAGACGACTGAGGATGATTCCACCACCTTATTGTAACGAAGTGTTAGAAATGAATTAAGAATCTTTGTTTGATAATCAGCTACTTTGACCGCGACTGCAATCAGCTGATGGCTTCTTTGACATTATCTAGCCAAATGTCTGTAATTACTACTGCTGAAACTACAACCGCACGACTTATTGAGGTTTTTTCTGCGATTCAAGGAGAGGGACTCAATGTCGGAACCCGGCAAATTTTCATTCGTTTTGCTTTGTGTGACTTGCGCTGTCACTTTTGTGATAGCGCGCATACGTGGAGCGTACCGCGTACTTATCGCGTTGAGCGATCGCCGGGGTTGCGCGATTTTGAAACCTACGATAATCCAGTTGCGCTCGATTTGCTCTTACAGTGGGTGCAGCGACTCAATACACCTGGGTTACATGACAGTATTAGCTTGACGGGCGGCGAGCCTTTGCTGCATAGTGCCTTTTTAGTGCAGTTTCTACCGCAGGTGCAAAAAAGCACAGGATTGCCAATTTACTTAGAAAGCGGCGGACATCGCCCGCAGCAGCTAGCGATGGTGTTACCACATCTGAATTCGGTAGGCATGGATTTCAAGCTACCAAGCGTCAGTGGCGAAAATTATTGGCAAGAACACGCAGAATTTTTGCAGCGTTGCTACAAGTCGGATGTAGAGGTATTTATTAAAGTCATTGTCTCAGCCGCGACTGATGTTGCTGAACTGCATCGGGCTGCGGAATTAGTCGCAGCTGTTGACCCCGAAATTGTCTTATTCCTCCAACCGGTGACGCCATTGGCATCTACTCAACAGCATAGCCAAACAGATTTTGCAGCTCCAACTCCCGCACAGGTTTTAACTTGGCAAGCTGAAATGAAGCGATTGCTCAAGCACGTGCGCGTCGTTCCACAAACGCACAAAATGCTCAATCAGTTATAAACATTATTTAATCGCCGTAAACGACTCCTTGTGAGGCTTTTGTCCGAGCCTTAGCTTTGTTTGCACTGCGTTTGAGGGCTTGTAGTCTTGATTCATATTTTGCTCGTTGGCGCTTGCTGGGGGATTGTTCAATCAATGTTTTCAGCGCGCTGCCTAGGCTCTTGTAGGCGTTGGGAAGAGTGTAGTTGAAGCGAGTTGCCAGCGCGATCGCTTTTTCATCGGCTTCGATTGCTTCTTGTAGTTGCTTTTGCCCATTATTTTTGACGTATAGTCTATAACCAGAGACACCACACAGTCCAAGTGCTAATAGCAGCAACAATCCATCTTGCACCCACAGTTCGCCTACTGCACCACCTAAACCAATCGCCAAGGCTGCCATTTCCCATCCATCTTTAGGAATGGTATCGTTCTGAATGCGGGCAACTTCATGCCAAAATAGCAGATTGCGCTGATCAATTGCTAGTTGATCCCACTTGACTAGATCGATCAGAATTTCTACTTGGTCTCTGCCTATTTCTTCTGTGGTAATCAGTGGAGGGTTAACTTCAGTTGTCCCTTCTACACTAACCCAGCTTTGCAATTCGGGTGGAAGTAAGTTTCTTAAGCGGCGCAGTTCGCTCATTTCTGCTTTAGCAGAGGTTGTTGCGTAGGATGTCATAGACTCGGTGTTATTGCAAATTACAAGTAAAGCTACTATCTCTCATATTGAAGTATACCGTGTCCTTTTATAGTAGCAAGATAATCAATGTGACGGCACGTAGCTTGCATATACCTAAATTCATAATTCAGGACTTTGCGTAGCAGTAACAAGCGCGCACTACGCACGCGACTGCAAAAGCAGACAGGGTTTTACCGGTAACATTCATTCGCTAAACTCTTTATGAACGAAAAATCGTGCCACACCAGTGCAAGATATGAGTAGAAGTCAAACTGGCAAAAGGCGAAACGCGATGGCAATATCGATTGCACACTTAGGTCCCACAGGTACTTATGCAGAACAAGCAGCTTTAGCTTATCTTCGTCAGCTGAAGCACGAAGAACAAACGAGGTTATATCCTTATCCGAGTATTGCTCAAACTTTAAAAGCTGTGGCACGAGGTAAAGCAGATGTTGCCGTTGTTCCTGTTGAAAATTCAATTGAAGGTAGTGTTACTGTTACTCTAGATACGCTTTGGCAGCTCGACCAATTACAAATTCAACTTGCATTAGTTTTACCAATTACTCATGCTTTACTTTCGCACGCGCCAAGTTTAGAAGCTATTGATATAGTCTACTCGCACCCGCAAGCGCTAGCGCAGTGTCAAGGATGGTTAGAGCAGTTTTTACCTGATGTTGAGTTAATTTCAGCTAATTCTACAACCGAGGCGTTGCAGCATCTCAAACCCGAAAGTAGTGCTGGCGCGATATCTTCGTTACGTGCCGCCCAAATTTACAACGTGCCGGTTCTGGCGCGTGCGATCAACGATTATCCCGACAACTGCACGCGGTTTTGGGTAGTAGGTCAGCGTTGTGCAAGTTATGAAGTATCGGCTGTAGAATACACTCACACGTCACTTGCATTTAGTTTGCCTGCTAATGTCCCAGGAGCCTTAGTTAAACCTCTGCAAATTTTCGCTGAGCGTAGCATTAATCTTAGCCGTATTGAATCGCGCCCAACGAAGCGATCGCTTGGTGAATATCTTTTCTTTCTTGATTTAGAAGCCGATGCTAATTCACCGTTAGTACAATCTGCGATCGCCGAGCTTTCTACCTTTACAGAAATTCTCAAGCTCTTTGGTAGCTACAACGTGGTAGAGGTAAAAAGTGATTTTTAGTTGAACGTGTCTTTAAGTACGGTACGCGCTGCTAAATGATTGCGAGTAGAGGTTAATATCTCTGCTTCTCGTTCTAAGCGCGCCGCAGTGTCTTGCATTTCGAGTAAGTTTTGTTGCTCGGCAGCAACGCCATAAAGATTACTTGCGACCCAGTAAGATAGTTCTGTTGGTAAATCAGGGATATCTTTTGGCAGTTCAATATTTTGTTCGGTTAGCTTCGCTGAGAGACGCACAACATCGTGGAGGAGTTGTTCTACTTCTTGTGCTAACGGCTTGAGATCTCTTTGGGGTGGATGATCCTCAATCCACTCAACTAACCCGACTTTGTAAGGCTTTTCTCGAACGTATTCTAAAACGCGAAAGCGTTGCTGTCCCAAGGTTAAAATGTTCATGCGGTCATCGGGTAGCCGCTGGTACTGAATAACTTCGGCACAACAGCCTACTGTCGCGGGTTGATTTTGCACTGGATCCCACAACAGTACACCAAATCGGCGATCGCTCTCAAGAATCGTGTTCATCATGATCCGGTAGCGAAATTCAAAGATATGTAGAGGTAGAGGTCTACCGGGGAAGAGAACCACTTCAGGTAAAGGAAATAGGGACAGTTCTCGAACCGCAATTTTAGAAGAGGATGCCATGTTCGCTCAGTAAAAACGGTAACTGCGCAATATATACCTACTTTAACCTATTTGTTAAGCAAAATTATTAATCAAGGACATTAATTGGTAGTGGGTAATTGGTAATGTCGATTTCATAACCAATTACCAACTTCTCCGTGCTACTTAATGCTCAATTTAATCTTTGTTAAAGTTTCACTTCGATATCGACACCGGAGGGAAGATCGAGTTTCATCAAAGCATCAATGGTTTTGGAGGAGGGTTGATAGATATCAATAATACGGCGGTGAGTTCTAGTTTCAAAGTGTTCGCGCGAGTCTTTATCAACGTGTGGAGAGCGCAGAACGCAATAAATTCTTTTCTTAGTTGGTAAAGGAATTGGACCGATAGCTGTGGCGTTCGTCCGATTTGCAGTATCTACGATTTTTTCACATGAAGTATCTAGTAGGCGGCGATCGAAAGCCTGCAAGCGAATTCGAATCTTTTGCTGTTGAAGAGTTGCCATTTTCTTTAGTTTTCCTGGTTCAGTTTTAACAATGTTGACATTAAAAGAGCAGAAAAGCATTTTACCGTATGAGTGTGCCTTCCTGCTCTTAACTTATTTACAGAGGTACTATTTCAAGATTTTAGAAACAACACCTGCACCAATGGTTCGACCGCCTTCGCGAATCGCAAAGCGCATTCCTTGCTCAATCGCAATCGGGCTAATCAGTTCTACGGTCATTTTCACGCGATCGCCTGGCATTACCATTTCTGCTGCACTACCATCATCCGAGGTAAAAGCTTTGATAGTGCCAGTTACATCGGTTGTTCGCACGTAGAACTGCGGACGATAACCAGCAAAGAACGGAGTTTTTCGACCGCCTTCTTTGTCTGTCAGAACATACACTTCAGACTCAAACTCAGTGTGAGGTGTAATACTACCAGGTTTAGCTAGTACCATGCCCCGTTCTACTTCTTCTTTCTTCAATCCTCGAAGTAGAACACCGACGTTATCTCCAGCCATACCTTCGTCCAAGGTTTTCTGGAACATTTCTACACCGGTCACTGTGGTGCTACGAGTATTTTTGATACCCACTAACTCCACGGTTTCGCCTACTTTGATCTTGCCGCGCTCGATTCTACCAGTAGCTACAGTACCGCGACCAGAGATCGAGAATACGTCTTCTACCGCCATCAAGAAGGGTTTATCTACATCGCGCTCTGGTGTAGGGATGTAAGAATCGACTGCATCCATTAACTCATAGATTTTATCAACCCATTCGTTATCGCCTCTTTGCGTCGCAGGATTGCTTGTCATTGCTTCGAGCGCTAACAAGGCACTACCAGCAACGATAGGAATATCATCACCGGGGAAGTCGTATGAGCTCAGTAGTTCGCGAACTTCCAGTTCTACAAGTTCTAGAAGTTCTTCATCATCTACCATGTCTTTCTTGTTTAAGAAGACAACGATATTTGGAACCCCTACTTGTTTTGCTAACAAAATATGTTCGCGGGTTTGAGGCATTGGACCGTCCGCCGCAGACACAACAAGGATTGCTCCGTCCATTTGTGCTGCACCGGTAATCATGTTTTTCACATAGTCTGCGTGTCCTGGACAGTCTACGTGAGCATAATGCCGCTTTTCCGTCTCGTACTCTACGTGCGCTGTATTAATTGTGATACCGCGTGCCTTTTCTTCAGGAGCAGCATCAATATCATCATACTTGCGAGCTTTCGCCTGACCCAAAGCAGCTAGGGTCATAGTGATTGCTGCTGTTAGCGTGGTTTTGCCGTGGTCAACGTGACCAATCGTACCGATGTTAACGTGGGGTTTAGTTCTTTCAAACTTTGCGCGTGCCATGAATGATCGGTTCCTTTTTTAGTTATGCGTTCCCTTTACTTTTAGCGATAATTGCTTCAGCCACGTTGCGAGGTACTTCCTCGTAGTTACTAAACTCCAT
The DNA here is from genome assembly GCF_002939305.1 of Chroococcidiopsis sp. TS-821. Classification (NCBI taxonomy): domain Bacteria; kingdom Bacillati; phylum Cyanobacteriota; class Cyanophyceae; order Chroococcidiopsidales; family Chroococcidiopsidaceae; genus Chroococcidiopsis; species Chroococcidiopsis sp. TS-821. Next base: position 176,815 of record NZ_MVDI01000004.1, read on the forward strand.
TGTGAAGATACCCCGACCTTGGGTTTTCGAGCGAATATCTGTAGCATAGCCGAACATTTCTGCTAATGGAACTTTAGCAGTCACTTTCGCAATGCCTTGCTCAGATCCCATGCCTTCAATTTGACCGCGACGGGAGTTGAGGTCTCCCATAACGTCTCCTAGGAAGTTTTCCGGGACTTCTACCTCTACTTTCATCATAGGTTCTAACAGCACGGGTGAAGCTTTCATAACAGCTTCTTTCATCGCCATTGAACCAGCGATTTTAAACGCCATTTCCGACGAGTCAACTTCGTGGTAAGAACCATCTACCAAAGTCGCTTTGACATCAATAACTGGATATCCAGCTAAGACACCTGATTCACAGGTTTCTTTCATCCCTTGTTCTACAGGCGGAATGTATTCTTTAGGTACAGCACCACCTACAATCTTAGAGACGAACTCAAACCCTGTTCCTGGTTCACCTGGTTCCAGCTCGACAACAACATGACCGTATTGACCTTTACCGCCACTTTGACGGATAAATTTGCCTTCGGCTTTCACAGGTTTACGCACAGTTTCGCGATAGGCTACTTGCGGCGCACCTACGTTTGCTTCTACCTTGAATTCTCGTAACATGCGGTCTACAAGGATTTCTAGGTGCAACTCTCCCATGCCTGAAATAACCGTTTGATTCGTTTCCGGGTCGACGCTGACGCGGAAGGTTGGATCTTCTTCTGACAAGGATTGTAGTGCTTTCGATAGCTTATCCATGTCTTGCTTGGTTTTTGGTTCGACCGCTACCGAGATTACTGGCTCTGGAATATATAGAGACTCTAAGATAACTGGAGCATTTTCATCGCAAAGCGTGTCACCTGTAAAGGTATCCTTAAGTCCTAGCGCTGCTCCTAAATCTCCGGCACGCAGTTCGTCCACGTCAGTTCGCTCGTCAGCTTTCAATACCACCAGGCGCGATACCCGCTCTTTCTTACCCTTCGTGGAGTTCATGACGTAGCTACCTTTCTTAAGAACTCCAGAGTAAACGCGGATAAAGGTCAGACGTCCGTAGGGATCGGCCATAATTTTGAAAGCCAAAGCCGAGAAAGGTTCGTCATCACTTGCTCGACGTTCAACGGTTTCGCCCGATGGTAGCGTACCTTGAATTGCTGGTACGTCAATTGGTGCTGGCAAATAATCGACAACTGCGTCAAGTAGTAGTTGGACGCCTTTATTTTTAAAAGCCGAACCACACAGTACCGGTACAATAGTCCCTGCAATTGTTCCCTGACGTAAGCCTTGACGAATTTCTGCTTCGGTGAGTTCTTCCCCTTCTAGATACTTTTCGATTAATGCTTCGTCAGTTTCTGCGACGGCTTCAATCAGCTTCATGCGGTACTCGGCTGCTGCTTCCTGCATCTCCGCAGGAATCTCGGTTTCTTGGATATCTGTTCCTTTATCGTTTGTGTAAATAAAGGCGCGCATCCGCACAAGGTCTACAAGTCCCTGAAACGTATCTTCGCTACCGATTGGCAGTTGTATGGGTACAGCATTGGCACGTAAGCGATCGCGGATTTGGTTATAAACTTTGTAAAAGTTTGCCCCAGTTCGATCCATTTTGTTGATGAAGGCAATTCTCGGAACTTTATACCGGTCTGCCTGTCTCCATACCGTTTCTGACTGGGGTTGTACTCCACCAACCGAGCAGAACACGGCGATTACGCCGTCTAATACTCGCATTGAACGCTCTACTTCAATTGTGAAGTCTACGTGCCCAGGAGTATCAATAATGTTAATTTGGTGATCTTTCCAGCTTGTTGTAATCGCAGCTGCGGTAATCGTAATTCCACGTTCCCGCTCTTGCTCCATCCAGTCAGTGACTGCTGTTCCTTCGTGAACTTCACCAATTTTGTGAACAATACCGGAATAAAAGAGAATTCGCTCTGTTGTTGTTGTTTTGCCCGCATCAATGTGGGCCGCAATCCCGATATTGCGTACTTTTTCCAGCGGGACTGTACGTGCCACAGTTACCTCCTTAAGTTGTGTTGCCGCAGGTATCTTTAATATTACTATCTGTTAAGATTCTATACGTTTAGGGGAACCCGCTCTATGTTTGTGCTGATTTCCCCTCTAGTATCAATCTAGTATCGATAGTGAGCAAACGCTTTGTTTGCTTCTGCCATACGATGAGTTTCTTCTCGCTTACGAATGGCACTTCCTGTCTCGTTTGCCGCGTCCATTAATTCACTAGCAAGTTTGCTTGCCATCGAGCGACCCGAACGTTGTCTTGCGTACTGAATCAACCAGCGGAGTGCTAACGTCGTTCCTCGATCTGCACGTACTTCCATTGGTACTTGGTATGTTGCACCTCCAACACGACGGGCTTTTACTTCGACTAGCGGAGTTGCATTACGTACCGCTCTTTCAAAAGTTTCGATAGGATCGCCCCCAGTTCGTTCTTCAATAGTTTTCATAGCATCATAGATGATTCTTGCAGCTAGCGATTTCTTACCATTACGCATCACCCGCCGCATCATCATACTAATGAGGCGACTGTTATATACTGAATCTGGGGGAACTGGACGTTTTTGAATAACAGTACGACGAGACATACGTAAGCCTTTAAATTAAACTACTGGGCAACAACGACATAATTTCTATAGAGCGGTCTCCTGCTGTGTCACTTTTGGCACAGCTCTAAACGCGACTAGCCATCATTCTAGTCTTTAAGCTGAATATGTTAATTTTGCAAGCTGTCTATCGAACACGCCTTCACTTAATATAATGAAGCGCAGGCATTACCTTTGCCACTTTAACATTTTATTTAAGAATTGTAGCAAGCGTGAGATCTGCTACAGTTTTTTTTGGCAAACTGTGTTACTTGGGACGCTTTGTACCATACTTGGAGCGACCTTGTTTGCGGTCTTTAACTCCGGCAGTGTCTAAAGTTCCTCGAATAATGTGGTATCGCACTCCAGGTAAGTCTTTGACACGACCGCCACGAATCATGACGACCGAGTGTTCTTGTAAATTGTGACCAATTCCAGGAATGTATGCTGTGACTTCAAATCCAGAGGTTAAGCGTACCCTAGCTACCTTACGCAGGGCAGAGTTCGGCTTCTTGGGTGTTGTGGTATACACGCGCGTGCAGACACCTCTACGCTGTGGGCATTCCTTCAGCGCTGGTGATTTTGTTTTCTTACTTGTGAGTTGACGTTCGCTACGAATGAGTTGCTGTATAGTTGGCATGGGTTACAGCACGTAATTTTGCTTACTGCTCTTAGTTTTAACAAATCCTGAGTATAACAAACTCATGCGTAGCGTGTCAAATTAGTAGTAGCAAAGGGCAGAGGTCAGAGAATACAGTTGAGATTTGTTGCCCAAGGGTTGAATTACGGAATGCGTTGATGTTTCTTGCTTGATAGTTGCTTATCAATCGCTACTCTTGCGAAGTAGAGGATTCTGATGCCACAGAAAAGGAGTTACCACAGCTACAAGTTGCGATCGCTTGCGGATTATGAAAGCGAAAACCTCCGCCCATCAAATCTTCCGAATAATCAAGGAGGAGGTCACGAACATAATTAACACTTTGCGCATCGACAACGACCGTAATTCCGCTACAGTTATAAACGCGATCGCTTGAGGTAATGCCGGTATCAAACTCCATGTTATACAGCAAGTTAGAGCAACCGCCAGTGCACACTTTTAGCCGCAAAAAGACGTTTCGATCTTGCTGCTTCGAGCGCAGGCGTTGGATTTCCTTAGCTGCAGATGTACTGAGACGAACCATGAATGCATTGTAGAGTAGGGAATGAACTCGTGCCTTGACTGAGCTAGCTAGACACAAAAGTTAATTTATAACGTTTTATTAGTTTTCCTACTATGCATCTTAACTGTATTTTTTTCCCTACTCTTAATTTTTACTTGGTGCGAGAGTAGTCGTCTTGGAAGCGGACTATATCGTCTTCTCCCAAGTACTCGCCATTTTGGACTTCAATAATGATCAGGGGAATTACACCAGGATTTTCTAAGCGGTGGTTTGTACACTGGGGGACATAGGTAGATTGATTATTTGTCAGTAGAATTTCAGCATCGCCACAAGTTACTTTTGCTGTCCCTGAAACAACTATCCAATGTTCGCTGCGGTGATGATGCATTTGTAGGCTCAGACGATGCCCTGGCTTAACTTCTATTCGCTTAATTTTGTAGCCGCGTCCTTCTTCGAGAACTGTAAAAGATCCCCATGGTCTGAGTTCAGTAGCTGCAACGCCTTTGTGACCTACAGATGGCGGTAAAGGCAGTGTTGTAGGCTCTTGGGTAGTTTCTTGAGCCTGGACCATACACTTTTCTCCTTGTAACAAAACGACTTATAGCAATACAGAAAGCTGATTTGGCGCTTAAGATACCCAAACTTTGGCAAATATAGCTCAAGATAGCAAACACCTGCTAGCAACTGACACTACAAAATGCACTTGTTTCATATGTTTATAACAACTCTTCATGAGTTGTGCGATATGTTTAAGCAATCTTTAACTTCAGCCGAAATTCAGGTTTGGTAATTGGGAGTTAGTCAATGGTCAGCATAAGAAATTTTTATTCTCTAATACTTTAGGTGTGCGGTTCGAGAAAAATTGCCAATCCGTTGTGGATGCGGGCGGCGGTACGGGGAGAGCGATCGAGTAGCTGTCCTCCTAGGAATAGACTAGTTGAGCTACCACCATCGAGATTTAAAGCATCAACACAGCCTAGATGTTGCATGATTTGGGCAATTTCTGTCAAGCTTGGACCTACGCCATTCGCACGGTTGTGGACAGCAGCAATAAGAAGATTGCCTGTTGGCGTTACGCCGATCGCACTGCGCGCGGCTTTTTGACGGCTAAAAGCTTCACTAAAGCCTTCAGCTTGCGCGTTTAACACAATTTGACGATTTTGTAATAGAAGCGGTCCACCTCCTAAGATATGGGGGTAACTGGCAAAGTCAGCTGGATTCGTAGCATTTTCGATGCGGATGATAGTGCCTACAGGTAGTAAGCTAGCAACTTGCGGACTTGCCCGTAGCGCGAGTAAGAAGCCGTTAGCAGGAATTGGAAATGAGGTTTCACCTGCAACACCGCCAGGGATTTGCCCAGTGATTTGATTATTCTGCACAACGACGATAATTTCGTTGTCAATAAGAGGTGTGTAGGTAGCGCCCCAAGTGTTTGTATAGTGGGCAATACCAGGCTGAACATAGCCACTATTAAAAGTAACAACCGGCAAACGCTGTCCGGAAGAGGTAATAATCGTTTCTTGAAGTTGTAGCCGTCCGAATCTAAACTTACCAGCGTCATTCCAAGCGATCGCGCCTCGGTTGAGAATGGGACCAGATAGCCATTGTCCGTCACGTCGAATTGCTCCCAAGGGTAGCTGATTTTTGCGATTAAAAAAACCGCCGTTAATTGCTGCAGCGGCGTTTAATTGTTGCGCAATTGTCAGAATGGGTGCTGTCCCAGTCAGCGAGCTTGTCGTGCTAGAAATTGGTTTGAGTGCGAGTCCTGTTGTGCGCGGATTGACTTCGAGTAAAACGACAGGAAAGCGCGAATCGCCTAATGTGACAAATTGCTGTCGCCAACGCACGCCAGGTGCCCACTGTATATCGCGTTCTACCATCGCATCCGGTCGTAAATCGATAACTAACCGGTTGGGATTAGGTAAAGTACTCGGGCGCGGGGATAAGCCAGCAGGAACACTCAGGCGAATTGTTGTTAAGTTGGGTGCGCTTTCGAGTTGAAGAACTGAAGTTTGTTTTTTGTCTTGAGCGCTGGCGAGTTGTTCAGCTAAAGTAGGTTGGAAGCGTTCAACTAGCGATCGCTCAGGTGTTGCATCAATCGTAATTAACCATTCTTGATTAGGCGGTTGGTCGTCATCATCTGTTGGTGTTGGCGATTTTGGTTGCACAGGAATTGGTTGTGAGGTCACTTGCCAGAAGGCTGGGCGATCCAAATCAATGACAAGGCGATCGCCCCATGCTTGTTTACCTTGACGAATATTTTTGATCGTTGCAGGGGGTGTACTGATGTGTAACGTATTGCCATTCGTTTGAATTTGCCAGCCCAACTTTGTCGCTAATTGCGTAATGTCGAGATAGCGATAACTGTTGTGATGCCAAGCATCTAGTGTAAATGCTGAGGTTGTTGGTTCAGAAAACCATTGCACGGATTGCTTGGTGACATCTTTCGTATTCAATAACTCTATGCCCAGTAGCTGCATCAGCCCAGCATCGCTAATCGCTGTTGCCATTCCGGCTTTAGTCGGCTGCTGCCACTGACTCCAAGCGCCTGGTAGCGTGCGATGATTGAGTGCAATTTGCGTACCTGTAGCGAGTAAACGCCGTGCAGACTTTTGACTTGTTAGTATCGGTGTGGCAGCAGACTTGGAAAATGGCGACGACTGCTGCGCGTTACTATTAATAGTTGTTGTTAGCCACAATGCCATTGTCAAGAGCGAAACTAAGACACTGCGCGGCATCAGCAACGCACGAGTTCGGAGTATAGTCGATTCTAAGGAAAAACGCGATCGCGCACTACACCAGCAGCGAATGCCACAAACTGGTTGATAAAAGCTGCTTTGATACTTCAGGCTTGACACCACAGGTATCTGATTGGCGCGCCAGGTCTTTTGCTGAGTTTGTTTAATTTCCTCGCTATTCACTCCTAACTCCTAAATATTAAAAATTACTGACTTCTATTTCGAGCCTTAACGTCATAATGTATAGAAGTAGCTTAATCGAGTCGGCACAAAATCAGTGACATCCAGGTTTTGCTTAGTGCTTGAGTGTACTATGAAGCTTGACTTTAAAATTAGGCATTGCGTTAGCAACCTGATGGTTAAATGCTTAGTGGTACTAGCTCCGCAGGTGCAGTAAATTTTTATTGCACTCAGGAATTGTCAATGCTGAGCGTTTGAGCGTAACCTTACTCTGTTACTTTATGATAAGGATCGAGAAACATCACATAATTTCGGTTGTTTGTCAATAGACTGCGCAAAAAGAAAATTAAACTTGAGCGGGCAATCCTATCGTAGGAATTGCTGAAATATAACAAAATCATCAGTTTAAGACACGCAGCCAAACACTAGAGTTCCACAATTAAGAACGGATTACGAAATCGGTTGTAGATGAGATTGCCAGCACTGATCGGAAAAGGTTTAATTTTAAAACGCCAACAAAAAGTGTTGAGCGCGAGTCAAATAATTTTAAATAATTTTTATTAACGCGACTTGTCTTGTCTCGTCAGCCTCGATTCTGTAGTTATATACTGCAGAATTCATCGCAGTCAACTTTGAGTAAAACCCCTTTGCAGAATCCTAACTAATCTATGAATAACCAGCAGATAAATCAAAATCCACTGAACATTACGAATCAAAAGGCAGATTGTCCTTCGGATAGCACTTATGCGGGACCGCGCTGGTTGGTAGAAGAAAGAGACGCCTGCGGCGTGGGGTTTATTGCGCAGCGTGAAAATCGAGCGAGTCACGAAATTGTGGAAAAAGCGCTAGCAGCGCTTGCTTGCTTGGAGCACCGAGGTGGCTGTAGTGCCGATCGAGATTCAGGAGACGGCGCAGGGGTAATGACTGCGATTCCTTGGAAATTGCTGAGTCAGTGGCTGCAACAGCAAGGAAAACAGCTACCGCCAACCGAAAATTGTGCGGTAGGGATGCTATTTTTACCGCAAGAAGAGGCGATCGCAAGTGTTGTCCGACAGACGGTAGAGCGCGTATTAGCACAAGAAAACCTGACCGTATTAGGCTGGCGCGTTGTCCCAGTTAAACCACAGTTATTAGGAATTCAAGCACGAGAAAATCAACCGCAAATTGAACAAGTCATCGTTGCTAGCACTGATAAAACAGGTGATGCGCTCGAACGCCAACTGTATATCACGCGGAAAAAGATTGGTAAAGCGTTAGAAGCAACGGGCGAGATCGAAGACGCTGAGAACTTTTATATTTGCTCATTTTCGAGTCGCACGATTGTTTATAAAGGAATGGTGCGCTCGGCAGTGTTGGGTGAATTTTATACTGATTTAAAAAATTCAGATTATCAAAGTGCGTTCGCGGTTTATCACCGTCGTTTCAGTACAAACACGATGCCGAAATGGCCGTTGGCGCAACCGATGCGGCTATTAGGACACAACGGAGAAATTAACACATTACTGGGAAATATTAACTGGATGATGGCACGTGAAGCCGACTTGACGCATCCAGTTTGGGAAGATCGCTTCGAGCTCCTCAAGCCAATCGTCCATGTTGATAATAGCGACTCGGCAACGTTAGATAATGTCTTGGAATTATTGGTTCGCTCTGGTCGAAGTCCGCTCGAGGCATTAATGATTATGGTGCCAGAGGCGTATTTAAATCAGCCAGACTTAGAAAACTACCCCGAAATTATTGACTTTTACGAATACTACAGCGGCATTCAAGAACCCTGGGATGGACCTGCGCTACTTGTGTTTAGCGATGGCAAAAAAGTTGGGGCAACGCTTGACCGCAATGGTTTGCGACCAGCACGCTACAGTATTACGCAAGATGGTTACATTGTGGTTGCTTCCGAAGCGGGAGTTGTGGACTTACCTGAAGCCGAGATTGTTGAAAAAGGTAGACTCGGTCCAGGACAGACGATCGCTGTCGATTTGGAAAGTCACGAAGTTTTGAAAAACTGGGAGATCAAACAGCGGATTGCGCGAGCAAAGCCTTATGGAGAGTGGCTGAAAAAGTACCGCGTTGAACTTGGCAACACTGATACATTACATCTAGATACACAAGCAGCAAGTGGCGGCGAGGAAGATACAACGCAAAATCTCTCCTCACCTCCTTTACCGCAAACACTCAATCCAAAAACGGCATTACTGCGAAATCAAATTGCCTTCGGTTACACCACAGAAGACGTGGAAATGGTGATTCAACCGATGGCAAGTGAAGGAAAAGAGCCGACATTCTGCATGGGAGATGATATTCCCCTCGCAGTACTATCCGAACGCCCGCATTTGCTGTACGACTACTTCAAGCAGCGATTTGCACAGGTAACAAATCCACCGATCGATCCGTTGCGCGAAAGCTTGGTAATGTCGCTGAAAATGGAACTCGGCGAACGCGGAAATTTATTAGAGGCAAAACCAGAATACGCAAAACGCCTGAAACTCGATTCTCCCGTGTTGCAGGCAGGAGATTTAGCTGCGATTAAACAATCAGGTTTTACGTGTGCCACATTGTCTACGCTGTTTGAAATTGCGAAAGGTCCTCAAGGTTTAGAAGTCGCGGTGAGAAATTTGTGCGCTCAGGCAGCAGCAGCGGTAAAAGACGGCAATACAATTCTGATCTTGAGCGATCGCACCCATCCCCTCTCGGAAGAGTTTAGCTATATTCCACCTCTACTCGCCGTTGGTGCCGTTCACCATCACCTAATTCGGGAAGGACTGCGGATGAAAGCTTCGTTGGTGGTAGATACCGCGCAGTGCTGGAGTACGCATCATTTCGCGTGCTTGATTGGTTATGGTGCTAGCGCCGTGTGTCCGTATCTTGCCTTAGAAACGGTACAAAGTTGGTGGTCCGATCCGAAAACACAGCAGTTTATGGAACGCGGAAAAATCGCCGCGATTACGCTCGATCAAGCGCTCAACAACTATCGCAAGGCAGTAGAAGCGGGCATTCTCAAGATTCTCTCAAAGATGGGAATTTCCTTACTCACAAGTTACCAAGGAGCGCAAATTTTTGAAGCAATTGGCATTGCGCAGGACTTGTTAGAACTTGGATTCCGCGGGACAACTTCGCGCTTGGGAGGGTTGAGTACTTGCGAATTAGCACAAGAAGTTTTGTCGTTCCATCAACGTGCTTTCCCCGAATTAACCGTTAAAAAGTTAGAAAACTTTGGGTTTATTCAGTATCGCCCTGGCGGTGAGTATCACATGAATAGCCCAGAATTGGCAAAAGCACTGCATAAAGCGATCGCCGATCGAAACAATTACGACCACTACGAAGTTTATCGCCAACTATTAGAACACCGACCAGTAACTGCGCTGCGCGATTTACTCGACTTTAATTCAGACCGCGCGCCCATTGCTAAAGAGGAAGTCGAACCGATTACCGAAATTGTCAAGCGCTTTTGTACTGGTGGCATGTCCTTAGGGGCGCTATCGCGCGAAGCCCATGAAACACTGGCGATCGCGATGAACCGCATTGGTGGTAAATCAAATTCGGGCGAAGGTGGTGAAGATCCAATCCGCTACCAAGTCCTCAATGATGTCGATGCGCAAGGACATTCGCCGTTGCTACCGCATTTGAAAGGTTTGAAAAATGGCGATACGGCATCTTCAGCAATCAAGCAAGTTGCTTCAGGACGTTTTGGCGTCACGCCTGAATACTTGATGAACGCCAAGCAAATTGAAATCAAAATTGCGCAGGGCGCTAAACCAGGCGAAGGCGGACAACTACCAGGAAAAAAAGTCAGCCCCTATATTGCCATGCTGCGGCGATCTAAACCAGGAGTGACACTCATTTCGCCACCGCCACATCATGATATTTACTCGATCGAAGACTTAGCGCAGTTAATTTTTGACTTGCATCAAATTAATCCAAAAGCCCAAGTATCGGTGAAGTTAGTCGCCGAAGTGGGTATCGGGACAGTTGCTGCGGGTGTTGCCAAGGCAAATGCGGATATTATTCAAATTTCAGGACACGATGGCGGAACAGGTGCATCGCCACTATCTTCAATTAAGCACGCGGGTGGACCTTGGGAATTGGGATTAACCGAAGTGCACCGCGTGTTGATGGACAATAAATTACGCGATCGCGTCATCTTACGCGTTGATGGCGGCTTTAAGAGTGGCTGGGATGTCCTTATGGGTGCGCTTATGGGTGCAGAAGAGTTTGGCTTCGGCTCGATCGCGATGATTGCCGAAGGCTGCATTATGGCGCGCATTTGTCACACAAACAATTGCCCTGTGGGAGTTGCGAGCCAAAAAGAAGAACTGCGACAGCGCTTTCCTGGTATGGCAGAACACGTCGTCAATTTCTTTTACTTTATTGCAGAGGAAGTCCGCGGACTCTTAGCAAAACTCGGCTATCGCTCGCTAAGTGAAATTGTCGGGCGTGCTGATTTGCTCAAACTGCGCGAAGGCGTGCGACTGACAAAAACACAAGCACTCAACCTCGATTGCATCATGCAGTTGCCTGATACGCGAGAAGATCGCGCGTGGCTCAATCATGAAACGGTTCACAGTAATGGTCCTGTGCTCGATGACGAATTACTTGCCGATCCAGATATTCAAGCGGCGATTCGCAATCAATCTAGCGTTACCAAAGATCTCACAATTGTTAATACAGATCGAACAGTAGGCGCGAGACTGGCAGGAGCGATCGCATCTCAATACGGTAATACTGGCTTTGAAGGACAAATCAATCTCAACTTCAAAGGTAGCGTCGGACAAAGCTTTGGTGCATTTAACTTGCCAGGTATGATCTTAACGCTCGAAGGCGAAGCAAACGATTACGTTGGCAAAGGAATGCATGGGGGAGAGATTATTATCAAACCTCCAGCAGCTGCAACGTATGCACCTGAGGATAATGTAATTGTGGGTAATACCTGTTTATACGGTGCTACAGGCGGTATGCTGTTTGCGAACGGTATTGCTGGCGAGCGCTTTGCAGTACGTAACTCGAAAGGAACCGCCGTGATTGAGGGTGCAGGCGATCACTGCTGTGAATATATGACGGGTGGCGCGATCGTTGTTTTAGGTAAGGTTGGTAGAAACGTGGGCGCTGGTATGACTGGCGGTTTAGCGTACTTCCTTGATGAAGAAGGTAACTTCCCTGCTTTGGTCAACCCTGAAATTGTTAAACTGCAACGAGTGAGTAGCCCTGCTGGTGAGAAACAATTGAAAGAGTTGATTGTAGCCCACGCACAACGCACAAATTCACCAAAGGCGAAACGAATTCTAGAAAATTGGTCAGAGTACTTACCGCAGTTTTGGCAAGTTGTACCACCATCGGAAGCAGAGAGTCCAGAAGCTGCTGTACAGAAAGAGTTGAGTTCTGTGCAGTAATTTAAAGCAGAGGTGCAGAGGTGCAGAGGAGAAGGAGAGATAGTGTTTGTTTTCATAACTCATCACTCACCTCTTACCATTCACCCCTCACCACTCACCCCTCTTATGTATTTTGAACTTGAGGCTTGTAGTAGTAGTAATTGTACGGTGCGAATTCATAGTTTTTGACACCATTACCTACTGTACCCAAGATGGTTGCAGGCGACATTTTTAAGCGGTCTAAAGCTTGGGCGAGGAGCGAGCGATCCGTTTTACCCATGCGCACGACTAAAACAATTCCTGCGGTGTAGGGAGCAAGAAGGCTACTATCCGCAAGTCCTAACATCGGTGGCGTATCGTAGATGACTAGGTCAAAGCTTTGTCGCAGTTGCGCCATGATTTGCTGCATCTTTTTGGAAGAAAGCAGCTTGACAGGATCGGGAGGAATAGGACCTGAAGTGAGGACATAAAGATTTTCCCACAAAGGCGATCGCTGAATGGCATCGTCTACAGGTAAGCTGGTTGTAATGACGTTACTTAGCCCTGCTTCGTTGGGTAAATTGAGTTTGTTATGCACCTGAGGGAGCCGCAGATCGGCGTCAACAAGTAGAACGCGCTGTCCCATCGCCGCCGCCGCTTGTGCGAGGTGCATAGCTATCGTTGATTTACCATCAGCATGGGATGCGGAACTAATAACTAAGGAATGAATGGGTGTATCAGAACCTAAAAAGTTGATGTTTGTGTGTAACGAGCGAAACGCTTCTAAGAAGGGGAAATAGCTCTCACTTTGGGTATTGCTGAAACTATCAAGCAGCAGTTGAATACCTTCTGATTTTTTAACAACTTCAATCTCAGCTGCTGGTGTTGCGGGTGGTAGGGATTTACGGAAGGGAATTGTCCCAAGGAGTGGCAGTTTCGTGATTTCTTTGAGATCGTCAGGTGAATGAAAGACATTATCTAATCGTTCGGCTAACAACGCCGCGCCCATTCCTGCTAAGAGACCAGCGACGATCCCTAAAATAAGATTGCGCTTGATATTGGGTGAGATGGGATCTTCTTGAGTAAGTTGAGGAGCTGCGATCGTTTGCCAAGGAATCTCCTTTTGAGCTGTTTCAATTTGCAGGGATTCGCGTTTTTCTAAAAAGCGGTTCAAACTTTCGGTAGCAATTTTCAATTCGCGTTGCAAATCTGCATATTGTCGTGCCAAAGTAGGCAATTGTTGAATTTGTCGATTAAGACTCTCCTCAGCTTGGGCAATTTTGGCTGCACGAACTTCTAAACCGGAAATTTGATTAGATACCTCAACTAATGTGTTGCTTAAAACTCGTTGAGCTTCTTGGCGCAGTACTGGTAACAAATTTTCACGTTTTTGGCGCAAGGTTAGCAAGATCGGGCTATCTTCTTGAAAGCGAGTTGATTCAGCAGCAATTTGACCGTCAATATCGCGTAATTGTGCAACTAGCTTTTGATATACACTAGAGGTATTTAAGGCTTGCGATGCTTCAGATTGATCTTGTAGGTTAGGATTGAGAATGACAGTTTCGGCAAGTTGAGCACCTGCTTTACCTCGTAGTGCTGCATACAAAGCACGAGTTTCGGCTAAAGTTTTTTGTGTTTCGAGCCGCTGTAGTTTGATCGCGCTAACTTGCTGAGATAATTGTTCGGCTTTAACTTCGGGATCGATAAAATTGTATTCTTGACGAAATTGCTGTAACTCTTTTTGTAAAGTATTCACGCGCGCTTGTAACTGCGGCATTTGCTCGTCAACAAACTGAATACCTTGACGCAAATTTGTTTGCCGTTCTTCCAAGCTATATTTGAGAAATCCAACGGCGAGTTGCTGCAAAATGAACTGAATTTTTTCAGGGTCAGAATCTTGATAGCGAATATCTAAAATTTTAGTTTCTTGAAAGCGGCGAATACTTAGGTTGTCGAGCAAAGAAGTATAATTAGTGTCAGGATAACGCCTTGCAATTTCTTGAAGAATGGGAGCCATTAATTCAGGGCTGCGTAATACTTGAATCTGCGTATCGTAATCTAAACCCTCTCGCTGCATTTGGGCGCTAACGCCAGGAATTTGGGTTAATCCTTCAAGTGGGCGTTCCGCGGTTACAGATTCGACAAGAAGTTGAAACCCACCTTCATACTTAGGTTGGCGGGTGAAAGTCCAAAAAGCAACGCTCGCCGAGAGTGCGATCGCCACACTTCCTAAAACCAGTGCGCGACGGCGAATTAATGCAAGAAGTTGGCGAAGATCCCACTCATCTGTTGTTGTATCAGGAATTGGTAAAGGAGTATTAATAACAGGTAGCAAAGGTTGGGGGTACTTACCATTGCCGTTTTTTTCAAAAAGTAGTTGATTTTTTATTTGCTCTTCCATAAAGAATTCCTCTCACTGACTTCTAATATGAGAATTGCTAATAAATAATAGTTATTTAAGTAAATAGGTGAAAACGTTATAATTTAGAGGTTGAGAATTAGGAGTATTGAGGGATTAGCTAGTAGCTATTTCATGTTTTTTCTATGATTAAATACTCAACACCGAAAGAAGTTCTCACTTATCTACAAAGACAAAACAATCACGTATTAACAATTCACGTATAATTGCAACTTGGTAACTAAACTAGTTTGCTTTTTGCTTCTTTTGTACTGCTTTGTTTATGCACCACATTACTCAAGACTTTTGAGTACTGTTGGGCAATAATCTCTGGGGTAAAATTGGATTGAAGATAACGCCTACCTGCATCGCCCATTTGTTCTGCTAAGTAGCGATCGCCTGCAAGACGCCGAATAAAAGAGACTAAACCATTTACGTCACCGTTACTAAAAGCTGCACCACAATTGGCTTCTGATAGTAGCGATCGCAAGTAAGAGTTAGATTCGCAAATTGCAGCAACAGGACGTCCAGCAGCTAAAATACCATACAATTTGCTTGGCGCCACAATTCCTTCCATGCCAGGGCTAATGCTGACTAACGATAAATCGCATGCTGTTAGGGAATAAGGAAGATCTTGTTTATCTTGATACGGTAAAAACTGGCAATTTGTTAACCCTAATTTTTTCACTTTTTCGATACAAAGTTGTCGCTTAGCGCCACCACCAATAAAAACAAATTGAATTGAATCATTTTGTAGTTGCCACGCTGCTTCTAGGATGGTATCCATTTCATGGCAACGTCCCATATTGCCTGAGTACAAAACAGTGAATTTTTTCACTAAATCATACTTGAGCGCAAACCAATTTTTCTGTTTAGCTATAGGAAATATCCAATTAGGGTTAGCCCAGTTATGAATGATAGAAATTTTGTCACCAACTTCAGGGCATTTGGTCTGTACTCGGTTCTTCATTGTTGAACTTAGTACAATGATGCCATCTGCTTTTTTCCAAACTTGTTTATTAATCCAATCCCAAGCTTTAACGATCCAATTTTTAGAGGAAACTAATTTAAGCTCTACTGCAACGTCAGGATATAAATCATACAATAAACAAATGTATGGAGTACCAAAAAAGAGCTTAGCGATATAACCGACGATTGGTAGGAAAGGTGGTGCGCTGGTTAATAGTAAGATATCTTTTTTGCGCGAATTCTTAAATACATGAAGTACGCAACGTAGAAAAAATAAAAGTCCGTTGATAGCTTTACCGCGAATTCTTGCAGGGCAAAGGCGAGATGTGCGCGATCGCTGTACTGAAACTCGGTTGAACTTCTCTTTCGCTGGAGCAGATTCTTTCCGAAAAGCATACCCAGGTTGCCCAGTGAAAACTTGTACGTGAATCCCAAGACGTCCTAATTGAATCGCAAGCTCTTCAATAAGTTGCCCTGTTGCTGCATAATCGGGAGGATAAAACTGCGTGAAGATAGATAAGTTAAAAGATTGTTGTAGTTCTGATGTCTTTTCATTACTAGGCTGTAATAGTTTTAAATTTTCTAGATTTAAACCCGGTGCATATTGTTCTATCATTGGCTGTACCAATTTGATGAGCAACTAAAAAAAAAGCAATCTGAAAATGCGGCAGCTTAACACTAAACTGCTTGTTATTTAAATTACAATGGCTTAATAAAGATTGCAGTTCACAAGCAATTTAACCCTCTATTTAGGATTATTCCATCGGAAACTTTACTGAAAATTCTCTAAAACGTCAAAAATTCTTTATTTCCTTTGCGTAAATTTACGGGATTGCAGTTAAGTATTTCTACGAGGTGAAACGTAGTAGTTAAAATTATGCTGTGTTCAGTAGAGTAGATGCTTAAGTAAAGGAGCTCTTAAATGTTTTATTTATAAATAAAAGTTGAATTGATTGGGTGTTCAAAATTGATTGAAATAGGATATTCAATCGACAAAAATATTTACTGATGTTTGAAATGAATTTTTGGTAAATCGTGCAGATTACTCGTATAAGCTTCTGAAATAATTCGCTGCTTGATTGGTTGTGCAGGGTTTCCTGCATAGATTGTCATCGGTTCGAGCGATCGCCCTGTGACACTACCGAGGGCTAGCACCGCGCCTTTACCGATAGTAACTCCAGGTCCAACAACAGCACGAGCAGCGATCCAGCTACCTTCAGCAATGTAAATTGCAGCGGGGATCAGTTTAAAATGAGGATCGCGCCAGTCGTGATTGCCGGTGCAGAGATAGACGTCTTGCGAGATGCAAACATGACTTTCTATGGTAATTGGTGCAACATTATCAAGCCAGGCGTTTTCGCCAATCCACGTGTAGTCACCTACAGTTAATCGCCAAGGAAACTTGACTCGTACTCCTGGTTTGATGCGGACTTGTTGACCAACTTTGCCACCAAAAAGGCGTAGTAATGAGACTTTGAATGCTGAAACTGGTAACCAGTGAGCGCGGAATAATGGTTCTCCAAGAAAATACCACAGAAGTTGTTTCCACAGTGGAGCACCAGGGGTATAGTTACCGAGAGTGTATTGATCGAGACGCATATTAATGAATAACTGATTTAAACTCAGCTGGAAGAAGTCATTCTTTACCTGCTTATTCTTCCCGCAGTTTGAAGGAGATGAGCAGATATTCGTTGTATTTACAAGATGAACAAGACAAGTTTTACTTTTATTCAGTCAGCAACACAAGTTGCAGCTTATGAAATCAAGAGCGCGGTAGTCATTTAGGTGCTGGAATTGGCTTCGAGTCTGGCGTAAGTGTAGTTGATTTGTCAAATATGCTGAGAGTCAATCTGTTTAACAGAAGTCACGGCTCGGAGGTTGGGGGTCAGGGGTAACAGCCCTGTCTATGCTACCGTGAATGAAAACTCGCGCCAGTACGTCGCGTAAAAAGCCATAATAAAGCACGGGTACTATCACGGAGAATGCGCAATT
This sequence comes from Chroococcidiopsis sp. TS-821, assembly GCF_002939305.1. NCBI lineage: Bacteria > Bacillati > Cyanobacteriota > Cyanophyceae > Chroococcidiopsidales > Chroococcidiopsidaceae > Chroococcidiopsis > Chroococcidiopsis sp. TS-821. Next base: position 194,179 of record NZ_MVDI01000004.1, read on the forward strand.
GCGATTCAGGGGGATGGTTGGAGGGAATGGGAACTGGAGTGAAAGTGATACCTTGACTTCCAAAAACAATAGTAGCGATCGCTGTGGCGCGGGACATATGAAAGTCGGAGGTGATGAGATAAACGTGTCGTATATGGCGTTGTTGGAATTCGTCAACGAGTGAGGTAAAGTTGGTGACAGTATCGACAGCGCGACGATCGATGTGGATGCGCGTGGGAGAAATTCCTGCTTGTTGAAAGATTTTACACGCTTGCTGGGTGGGAATACCAGAAGATACCCAAATGTCGAGTTGTGGATAAAGTTGTGCAAATTGAGCAGTGAATGTTTCGCGCTCTGCACCGCCACCGAGGGTAAGAATAGCTTGAGGTTGGGGTGCTTGATAGTGCGCGATCGCAAGTCTTAGTGGAATAATCCCCAATAGAATGATGAGCAAGGAGGCGATCGCCAAAGTGACAAAGCGGTATTTATGCTGAGGAGGAAACTTCATCGATAGCTCGTCACTCGTTCAAGACAACTTCAGTTACTGCTTGAGTGCTGCTCTAACCAACTGATTAAGTTAGTAATTTCAGTAAAGTCTAGTAGAGCCTCGCCTAACTCTTCTAATTGCGAAAGTGACAGTTGCTGGATTTGTGTTTGTAATTGTGAATCGACTGCACCAATTCGGCGGTTGAGTAGCCGTAGAATGAGCGATTGAGCTTCTTCTTGTCTACCTTGTTCGATACCTTGTTCCATCCAACTAGTGACAATTTCCATAACTTCCTCCTGCTGAACTAATCCTAGTGTACTTAGTTGTGTTTGAAAGCGTTGTTCTTCTTGGGCGTTGAGGTGTAAGTAGCTATCGATAAATCCAGAAATCAGCTGCATTCTGGCTGGATCTAGACGTAAAGTTGCTAGCAAGCGCAGACATTCTAATTTTACTATTGGTCTGTCTTGTGGTTGAATCTGCATCTTCGCCATCAGTGCGGCGGCTACGGGGTTTTCATGTCGCAGATACTCACGCCAGTGCAGGCGATTAAGTTGAATAACAGAGTAGTTGAATTCCAGGATTGTTTTGTCGGGGAAGGTGACTTGATGTGTTGTCGGTTCGCTGCGTTGTGGAGTGCTGTAGGAGAACAGTACTATCGGATAAACAGGCAGGGCATATTTTTCGTACAGTCGTGCGAAATAGTGAAACATCCGTTTACTGAAATCAGTTGCGGGGTGTGATTGGTGTTCGCAGTGAATTAGGAAGAATGTATCCTGTTCTCTAAACTTGGCTTTGGCAATGAGATCGACTTCGCGGCGATCGCCTGAGGTGACATCACTAAATAGTTCTTTGTCGAGGAAGGTAATGGAGTCGCGTTCGAGATAAGCGGTGACAGCGGGAAAGAATAGTTCAATAAATTCCCAGAAGAAGGTTGTCAGCAGTTCTTTGAAGAGGCGATCGTGATCTATCATGCATGGGATGAGTTTTGGAGTGGATAGCCCAAGCATATATTATTGGTGCGATCGCGTGTCTCATCGAAATAATATTGAGCAATCCCAAACTGAAAGTAAGGGGTTGATGTCAAGCCTAAGCAAGAACTCTTAAACTTATGAGTAAAACAATTTATTTGTCTACTTTGTGAGTAGGCTAGTAGCTGTATTTACACTAGAAGAAACTTTCGTTTCCAAATTTTGACTTTGATGAATCTCAGCTTCTATTAGGCGAATTGAGAGAAGAATTTCAGCTAAAGCACGTTGGAAGGCGTAATACCAACCAGCCCATCCGTCTAGAATACCTCTGTTGACGATCAAGCAGTAAAATAAAATGGCGAAAGGAGCTAAGATTTTTTGTTTGCGGATGCGATCGCCAAAGCTGAGTTCTCGATCGGGAGTTTCTAAGAGTTTTTTGGCTTCGATAATCATGTAGCGATCTTGTGCCCACAGCCATCGCGTTAAAGGTTTGCGATCGTCATGATAAATATATGACGAAAGCATAGCAGATTTACCATTTACCTGTAGTAGTTGTGTATGTCCGTCATCAATGTAAATAGCTTTCTCTTTTTTAAAGAGAACTTCACGTGGTGGAAGTAGTGTAGCTTGTAAAGGTTTGCCAAAAACGCAATACTTAAATTTGACAAAATAGCTATCTGCTAAGGAATCTTGTGCGAGAGTAGCAATTTCTGCAATTAAGTCTTCTGTGAGAACATAGTCTGCATCTAGTGATAATACCCATTCAGTTTGCACCTGCTGTAAGCCATAGTTCCACTGGTTAGTATGAGTATCAAATGTTCTCTGAAATATTTGAACTTGAGGATAGGAGCGCAGAATATCTAGAGTTGTATCGGAACTATAACTGTCAATAACTATTATTTGTTTTGCCCAAGTAAGACGCTGAAGCGTACGGTGGAGGTTGGCAGCTTCATTGTATGTCAGGAGCAAGGGAGTTATTTGATCGAGCATTGATTGTAGTTATGACAATATCGTAATGTTTGTAGACATTTAATAAACGGTAGAAATAGGCTCTCTTTTACGAATGGACATATATATTTCGATCAATTGTGAGGCAACACGCTCCCAAGTATATTTCTCAAAAACTAGCTGTCTAGCACGATTTCCCATCTGTTTCGCTTGTTGAGGATTTTGCAAACATTTCGTTAAAGCATCAGCAAGTTCTTCTGCATTAATATTGACGACATAAGCAGCTTGGGCTACTGCTGCTTCAGGAAAATTGCAGCCAGTAGTAATCACGCATGGTAATCCTGATGCCATACCTTCCAAAACAGACATACTAAATCCTTCAGAGTACGAAGGAGCGACATAGATGTTTGCAGCAGCAAGAGCGCTGTATTTGAGGGAACCAGTCAGCATACCAGTGAAGGTAACTGCATCTATGCATCCAGCTTGGGCAAAATAGTCTTTCACAACAGGTAAATAACCTATATTATCTTGCCCTGCGATAATTAAATGTGTATGAGGAAATAAAGCATGTATTTTGGCAAAAGCCGTAGAAAGTAGATCTAATCCTTTTTTAGGGTCGATTCTACCAAGAAATAGAATTATTGTTTTATTTCGAGTTTCTGGGAATTTTGAATAAAAATTTTCTGGCTCTGGTAGAGTTTCAAAATCTTGTTTGCGAACTCCATTAGGTACAACAACTATGGGAGCTTTAAGTTTAAGAATTTTAACACCTTCTGCTTCTTTTTTTGCTAAAGTTTGAATCGCACTGGCTTGCTGAAGAGCGGGTTTCTCAACAAAGTTATAATACAAACGCTTTTTCCAAGCTTTGTATGACAATGCCCAAGGCTCTAACATGCCACGAGGAGTTGCAATGTAAGGAATTTTTTGTCTTTGACAAGCCCAATAAGCAGGTAAAGTAGCATAGGAAAAAACAGCATTTGCATGTACTAAATCATAGTTGGACACATTTTTAAATAACCAGTTTGTTAATGCAAGGCTGAATTTATAACCTTTCAAATCCCAGTAAGGAAAATATCGAAAGCGATAAGATGCTTCAGAGATCCAAGTTTGTAATGGAACATTTAATTTTTCAGAGCCGTTAGCGTTAGTTGTTATTAAATCAACTTGCGCACCGCGATCGCCTAATGCGTGAGCTAGCTCTACAACACTTTTGGATGGTCCACCGTAGACATTTCCAACAGCGGGAACAAGCATTAAAATTTTCATAAAATCTGTTTAATACTTCAAATACATACGACAATCACGTAATGATTTAAGTCACTTCAAGACACTGTAATATAGACTCAGTAGAATTTTTCTGGCGATATTTTATAACCTTTGCAGGGGCTCCCACAGCTACAGCAAAAGGCGGAATTGACTTTGTAACTACACTATTTGCACCAATAACAGCACCATTACCAATTTCAACTCCCTTACCAATAAAAACACCTCTACCAATCCAAACGTCAGAACCTATTTTGATCTTTGCTCCTTGGAAACCTTGGTTTCTAATTAAAGTTTCTGGATCTGCATAGGCATGATCGTTATCGCGAATCGATACAAATTCTGCAATCCTTGAGTTATCACCAATTTCTACTCCATACAAAGAAGAAATATATGTGTAATCGTTCAAACTTACAAAATTTCCAATGTTTATATAGCCATCTGCTCCGCAGTTCAGAAATATTCCTACTCCGAATGAACAATTATTTCCTACTCTAATATCACGAAAAGCATATCCAAACCTAGGAAATCCTTGAAACATACATCTTTGCCCAAGTTCCCTAAACCATAAGTAAGGAAAAAATAAGTAAACATATGCGATACAATAGCTTCTAAATAAAGTAAAAAATTTAACAATCTTAGATAATAAATTAAACTGCATAAGGAAGTAAGTAAGCTATACAAAAATATCTTTTGAAAGTTAAAAAATAGAGGATGAATTTGATAGCTTTCTATTCTCACGTGACCATAATAACAAAGGTAACAAGAACAGAATATAATAAAGTAGTTCTGGAATGAAGTTTGCAGTACCATGAGTTATTGCAGTCATGGCACTTGTAATAAGCAATATGTATGCTATTTGAGCAACATAATCTTGTCTGTATAAAGATCTGTGCCAAAGATATTTGAAAAAAAATGCGATGATTCCAAACACTAAAGAACCAAAATAATCAAACTGGGCAAAAGAATCACCTATACCAGTAGTAGTTGAACCTGTAGGATATTTGTATCCATAAAGTTCATACCATGCAGATTGATGGTTTATACCAAAATTAAATTTTAAGCTCTCTTTAAAATCTGAACCAAGGAACTGAGCAGGAAGCCATCTAAACACTATAGTATCCCAATAGCCAGTACCAAACTCGTACTGACTATTTTGATTCACACTATCTATAAGTAAAGCAGCATTTCTTAGTTCCAAGGTCGTACTTTTTCCATTTTGATTAATTAATGAGTGTAGGTTCTCTATAGGGTTTATTTGCCTTAGCAAATCCCAATCACCAGTCATTAAAAAACTTCGATATTGTGCAATATTAAATAACACTAAAGTTGCAGCAAATATAGCAAAAACAAAAAAAACTCTTGGAATGCATCTTTTACGGACAAAGTAAACTGACAAAGCTACACTAAAAAAAATAAAGCTTAGACTTGTTCTTCTACCAGCAAAAAAAGCACGATATAAAGGCATGAAAACTGCTATAGTCAATAATAATATATTAGCTCGTGTAGGTTTCTTAATAGTTTCTAATAAAAGAATCGTAAATCCAATATTTAATAATTGAGCTAAAAAAATATAAATTGTAATAATACCTGACCAATGTTGATTTAATGAAGCTGCTTCTGGGCGACTGTAAACTAAGCTCCAGAAAAATAAACCAATACCAACATATACGGCAGCTCCCATTTTTAAGCGTTTAAAATTTAGATGTATTACAGGTTTTTGCAACCATGAAGATGGTATAGGTACTTTATATCCTAACCAGCACATAAAAATACATAAGCAAGCCATAAATAAAACTTGCTTAATAGATCGTTCAGGAGCAGCACCAGGATAATCGACCAATGCAATTGCTTGAGGTAGTATAAATGTAGTAAAAGTAAAACCCATAAAAAATGGGTATTGATAAACTTTGTTTTTATTACTAAATCCCCAAAATATGAGACTTGCACACAAAAGAAAAAATATATATAGTAGTATTTCTGTCATTTACTTATAGTGTATATTTTTACTAGTTTTCTACAAGGGCTTGCCTAAGTTTAAGCTCAGAGCTATGAAATATCTGTTTTTGATATAAATCGGTACTATTTTTCTGCTCTTCATTTATCTTATGTGTATAAACTTCTAGTAACTTATTAGCAATAGATGAGGGGTTTTTAACCGGAACAACAAAACCGTCAATGTTGTTTCTAACAATAGAGCCAGCATTAGGGGTTGTAACTATAGGTAGTTTCCAATTCATTGCCTCATAAGTTACCATAGCTGAACCTTCGCAAATAGAAGGTAGTACAAATACATCTGCCCAAGCATACAATTCTGACATCTGTGAACGAGGTACTACACCTAGAAAACTACAAATGTCACTATATTCAGCAATACGTTGAGGTTTAATTTGTAAAGAACCTGCAACTTTACAGGTAAAAGAAATTTTTCCTTGCAGTTCTCTTAAAGCTTTTAGTAGATAAGGAATTCCTTTACGCAGTTCAACTGTTCCTGCAAATAAAATTTTTAATTCACCATTTTGCTGGTTCTGTGATTTATAAGTAACATCATACGATTGCATCTGTTTATCTTTACAGCGTCCAAGGGGCACTACAGAAACTTTGTCAGCGTTAACTCCTCTAGCTATTAAGGAATCTTTAACAAAACTAGAGCCACAAATGATGTGATCAGCTAAGTCTTGCTCATGCTGCTCCCGCTGCACCAATTCTATATCAGACTTATTGACTGTAAAAGGTGATAAAGACCAGTTTGGCCAATCCTTCTCTTCTTGTAAAAGAAGTTTATAAATTAGCGATCTTTCTGCAACTGTTTGATCCAGTATACAGCGGATACCTCTTGCTTTAGCATACTCAAATAGCTCTAGAGATGCTCCATTAAATCCATAAACAACATTTGCATTACCTAATCCTTTTTGAATAATTTTCTGACAAAATTCTTTACCTACTTTTATAGAAAGACGTGATTTTTCTTCGGAAGAAGCTTTTCTCCATGCTTGGGCATATTGATATCCGAATGTAGGAAAATGAATAATCTGTGCCGTGTCTAGTTCTGGAGTATATCGGTCAAGTCCCTTTTTAAGGGTATTAGGTAACTGATTGTATATTGCAGTGTGTTTTAAGAGAGCAGTAAGCCAAGTTTTACCTACATAAAAATCCGTATAAAAACTATCTAAAACACCCCATTGATGAAAAAGAATAGGTTGTTGATAATGTCTTCTTGCACCAAGTTGTGCTACTAATACCCTACTATTTGACATGTTAAAAACAATTTTTATGTATTAAATAATACAAGCATTTACTAAGTTAAGAACCAAAGTTAAAATACTATAGTGAATTAACTATGATTCTTTTTCTGGCTTTGCCCAAACAGAAAGTAGTTCTGAGCCAGTCAAATCTCCTAAACAAAGAGAACTCTTATCCCAATTACGGAATAAAGACAAATTATAAGGTTCTGAAGTAATAAGTAGGTTTGTTTCTCCAAAGTATTTGGTATGGAATTTCTCATCAGGTAGTTGAAGATGAACTAACCCCCAAAACTTAGAGTAATTCTTTAGATTTAAATCTCTAAACTTTTCTGATCCATTTGGACAAACTGTGTCTAATATTCCACCAGGATGTAAATGATTCTTAGCAAAAGTAAGATAGTTAGACACTGACGGTAGATGCTCAATAACATGAGGAGAAAAGATAATATCGAACTCTCCCTGTATTTCAGATAATGAGTTTTTAGCATCTATCCCTAGCTTTTCCTTAGCATACAGACATCTAGGTTTAGAAATCTCAAAAGCCGTAACTCCGTAACCAGCCTCTCTAAACTGCCAAGAACCATATCCCCATGAACAACCGTAATCTAAAAGTCTTTGCTGAGGAACTCCACCAAGTAAATCTAGAATTTTTATCCACTTACTGTAATCTTTTTCAGTATTGACTAACTTTTTATTAAGCAAATCTTGAAGCTGAATATCAGATGGCAAATCAGTTGTAAAACCTTGTTTGTAAGTATTTTGATAAAACTCTATACTTTCTTCCTCCGTAGTAGTAGGAGTACGGAAAAGTAAATTACAGTTTTCACAACGTCTTAAATCTGTAACCATGAATTTTTTCGCAATTATTTTAGCTGAAGTATAACAACACGATGGGCAAGCAATACCTTGAGAAAGTAAACGCTTAGTAAAAGAATTTAAAAAGCAACTAGTTTTAGTTTGCATAAATTATTTTTTTATGTTTTTTTTGCGAAAATTACACTAATTAATTACCAACTGTTGAAGCTACGTCAAGTTTTGTTTTGTGGTGAACCCAAAAGCAAATTCCAGCCTTTAAAGTAGATGCAATCGCCATACCATATAAAATTCCTATCTCAGAAAACCACCAACCCAAACCTAAAACGATTGCTAATCGTACTACTGGTTCCATAGTTTGAATAAGCAAATAAGAATTCTGTAAACCAGAAAGCTGTAATGCTGAGTGAAATTGAGTTGCTGCTGCGTTACTAACCACAATTACAGCTATCCAAGGAATCATCCACTCTCCATCTTTAAAGCTTTTTCCTAAAAATAAATTTAATAAGTCAGAGCCTATTAGTGTCCCTCCTAAAGCTAATCCAGCTAATACAATTACAAATACTATTAACGTTTTAACCATGTAACGATGGACTAAAGTTGGTTGCTTCCAGTCTAAACGTGCCGTGCTACTCACTGTAAGAGCTTGTGATACAAGCCCCACAGGTAACATCATGGCAGTAATTCCTGTGTAATAGCCTAGTGTTATTAATGTACCAAAAAGTGAAAAAGCCCAGATATCTAACTTGCTACTAAAAGTTTCCAAAGAAAATGGAATAAAACCTCTTTTAATTATAGTTAAAGGCGGTCTTGTTTGTATTGTGTCTCCGTAAAGAAGCTTATTTTTTTTGATTAAACCAAAAATAAGTGATACTACATGAATAATAAAATAAATAAATACTGCTGAGCTTACAGAGAGAGAGTCGGAAAAAACAAAAGCAAATAATAAAAACAAGTAACTTAAGCTTAAACTCATTCGCATAGCATATCTACCATCAATACTACCTGTAGCATTGTAAGTAGCAGCTAAACATTCACACAGAAAATGTATAGGAAATTTGGCACAATAAATTGCACTTATTATACGAGCCTCCAAGGGAAGCTTTACATACATAAGACTGCTAAAAATACCAATAGGAATAAATATAATTGAAAGCAAAATTGTATAATAATTTGTTCTACGCCAAGCTTCTCTACCAGATATTTGTTTAGAAGTGATTAAACCTACTAAAAGCCGATTCCATTGACAGCTACCTAGAGCAAAAATAGTACTAGGAATTAGAATAACAGATGCTAATAAGCCTCTGTCTTCAGCACCTAAAGCTCGGTTAAGTACTATCGAAGCAGGAAATGATAAAGCTGTAATTAGAATCTCCCATCCCAAACTTCGCGATGCTCCTGGCGTAACTTTATCTAAAATCTTGATAAATTTAGTTACTCGCCTCAGTGATATGATTTTGTTGCCTTCAAGCATGTAATATAAAAGGAGCTTTAAAGGATTAATTACAAAGGTAATTTAACGCCGTATAAGTTGAGTAACCAAGCGAGTTTTTACTGATATATTTTTATATTTTTTTTGATTGGAACTAGTTTATTCAGTAAATTTACGGTACCAAGTTCAAAGGTCTATAGGTCGTTTTAAGATTCTGTTGTTGTACTCCACGTATAAGTACTACATTCGAGGTGACAAGTTCAACTTAATAAATGCGATCGCTTTCCACCACTTTATACATTCATCCGTACGATCGCATAGTGTAGTCATACAAAATTCAACTTATTTGTATTGCGTCATGATAATTGCGATCGCTTCTCGATCAATACGTGCGATCGCCTACCTAATGCAAACTCGACTTCTAGATGGGGTGTTTTGATAAATGCGATCGCCTAAAAAAATAGAGGCACGTATTATGCCTCTGTCATTGCTATTTATAGAGTGAACAATAGTTGTTATTGTGCAGTGGAAGTTGCAGTTACGAGCGCAGTTAACACTGATTGCACAGCAACAAGTTCTGGTGGTGGATTGCCCAAAGCTGCGCCACTTGCATCGATAACCGCGTTGTAGGCTTGTACTGCTGCTAACAAGTTTGCTGGAGATGCTGTACCGTTAGCAATTAATCCTTGGAGAGCCCCGATAAGTTCTGCTGCTAAGGCGGGGTCGTCAACTAAGGATGCGATCGCACTTTCTAAAGCATCTGAATCGCCTGTTCCTGTAAGTAGTGCTAACAAAGTTTGCTGTACCGTGACAGGAATACTTGCAATAGCAACCCCAGGAACGGCAACTGGTAATGTTCCTTGTGCTAATTGAGCGCTGATGATGCCGATCGCTTGTCTGAGGGCAAGAGCAAGTGCAGCGCTAGAGAGGAACGCTCTCGAACCACCTCTTGGAATAGGAGCAAAAGCACCACCTGCAATATCGCCTGTTGTAATAATTGCACCTGTCACGTCAGAAGCATTGCCGACCTGTGCTTGAGCAGGTGTTGCAAAAACGAATAAGGAAGTTCCTAATGCTAAACCAATAGATAGCTTTTTTAGAATATTGTTCATAGTTCAAATCTCATCAGTACTTGTTTTATAAAGCTTGCTAAAAAGAAATCGCGTAGCCGACACCAAGAATAAATCTGGCCCCGTCACCTGCATTTCCTGTAACATCAGCGATCGCCGGAGTAATAACTAATGGGAAGTTGAAAGGAACGATCGAAGCACCCAAGTTTAAGTCTTGACCTGTCCAATCGGCAATGAGTGTGACTCGCTCTAAAGCTTGTAACCCAACGCTACCAAAGATATTGACGGTTTCGTTACCAGCTTGGACATCGCTTTCTGAGCGGAAACGACCGCCACCTAGTCCTAAAGATAAAGTCAGCTTACTTAAAGGATCAGCAGGGTCATCCCGCAAGGGAATAATCTTACTAACGACACCATAAACACTGCTACCACCATCGGTAGAACCCCAAGTCGTCGCATTTTCAACACCAATTGCGACACCAAAGTTATTTGGTAATACGCGATGCAGTTTAAAACTGACACCACCATCTTCAAATGTATCGCCGATTAAATCGACAACCGAAACCGCAACTTCTAACCCGACAGCACGTTCCGCGTCGCCTAAACCAAAACCAAAGGAAACTCCACCGTCAGAGCGACTGGTATTTCGCGCTCGTGATTGAAAACTTGCACCTAAGAACGCATCACCCCAATCAGCACCAAACGCGGTAGGCGAACCAACAGTCGATCCACCACCGGGTACTGTGGGTCTAATCGTATCGACGATTGTGGGTGGTTCAATGCGAAACTGTTCGCGTAACTGCGCGACTTCTTGTTCTGCGGGCGGTGTTGCAGGTTCTGGGGCTGTAGCAATGGTTTCGTAACCTACAATAAACTGATTTGCCACATCGGTTGGTTCTAGAGGAGGTACTGTACCGTTACGGACTAAAGCTTGATAAATAAACGCCGCAACATCCGCACGTGTCGCAACTTGATTGGGATTGAGCGTTGCTAGGTTAGGGTAGTTAACGACTATCCGATTTTCGGTTGCAGCAGCGATCGCATTGCGGGCAAAATCAGGAATATCCGCAGCATCCTGGAAGTTATCTAGAATCGCGATATCGCTTGCTGTTAAGTTCAATCCACTAGCGAGCGAGACTAGCGCTTGCGCACGGGGAATGTTTTGCTCAGGAAGAAAGATATTATTCGGATATCCTGCAAGAAACCCCGATCGGTACGCAGCTTGAATCGCATCACTTGCCCAGTAGAATGGAGGTACGTCATTGAAGGCGATCGCTTCGCGTTGCTGTGTTAGCGGAAACGCTTTACTAATCATCGCGGCGAACTGCGCGCGCGTCACGGGTGCATTAGGGCGAAAAGTTCCATCGGGAAAACCGCTAATCACATTCCGTGCGGCTAAAGCTTCAATAAAACTTTGTGCCCAATTGTTTTGAATATCTGGAAACGTTATTGCTTGCGCGATATTGTAACTATTAGTTTTTGTGGAACTGTCTTGTGCTGCTTGCTGCTGTAATAAATGCGCAGTGTTGACCTTGAACGAAGTCGCGTTATCTCGTGCATTCAAATCTCTAATCGTATGAGAATCTGGCAACTCAACACTAGGGCTAGCATATGCTACTTGACCTAAGTTACTAATAGCTAATGCTGCTAAGATATAAAGTGCAGGTTTCAAAATAAGCATACAAATTATTATTTTTAATAATCACGTTGTAGATTGAAATCAATATTTTTTTATATTCCTTTGCTTGCGCAATAGCTTGCAGAAAAAAATGCAAACATTACTTTCTCTTGACGCAGTCTTCAAGAGAAATCAAATAAATAGCAAGTTTTTCGCTGAGTTGGCTACAGCTAAAACCTACTTATAAATGTGCAAAGAATCAAGGAAATTGAGGGCTAATTATTAGCATTAACAAGTAATTAACAGTCGGTCTTTAGCTTTTTTGAGCTAAAGTTCTAACTACAAGTGCGCTAAATACTTTTTTGCTACTTAACTCAAAACAAAGATAGATTTCAACATTTTTGGTATTTTTAGAAATAATCAGTGACGACAGCAATGTAACTTTGCTGTATCTTGCATTCAAGCGTGTTTTTACTTAAAACTATAGAATAAATACGGAACAATAAAAGAGATTCCGTAATTTTACCGTATTACTAGATTTATAGTTTTGGCTACATATATTTTGATGTAGAAGTGGCAAGTCACTTAACGAACAACATAGCTACAAGTTCATTTTTGCCACTAATACCATTCCATTTGAATTGGAGCTCGCATCGAGTGCCTCGTAGTGAAACTCAATTAAGGCAGATGATACATCTACTAGCATGCAATTGTGAAAATTTTGCACAAATGTTCAGTGCATTTGTCATAGTTGAACTTTAGGCAGCAAGTAAGATATCAGCGATGCGTATTGCTGCATCACCTTCGCCGTAGAGTTGCGGCGCATGAATCGGCGTGCTGAAATTAGTTAGAGACTGATATAAGTTTTCAGGCTTGACGAGATGATTCCAACCGACTTCTACGGTTTCTTGCCACTCGGTTTCATCTCTCAGTGTAAAGCAAGGACGTCCTAAAATGTATGCTTCTTTTTGCATTCCTCCCGAATCGGTGAGCACAGCTTGACAGTTTTTTTCTAAGATCAACATATCAAGATAACTCACTGGTGGAATAACTTGAATTGCTTCAAGATAACGTGTCATTTCCTGCTGCTGTACTTTGGCTAAAGTTCTCGGATGCATGGGAAAGACAACAGGATAGTTGAGGTGCGATAAATTTTCTAAAATATTTTGGAGGCGATCGCAGTTATCGGTGTTACTCGGTCGATGAATCGTTGCTAAATAAAACTTTTGGTTAACCAAATCAAGTTTCTCTAAAATTTGTGATGTCTGCTGGGCTTTAGTAAGATACGTTAATATTGCATCCATCATCACATCGCCAACAAGATGTACTCCTTGAAAGATTCCTTCTTTGGCAAGACACTGTACGGCTAAAGGTGTTGGTGCAAATAGCAGTTGCGAAAGACGATCGGTAACAACGCGATTGATTTCTTCGGGCATTTCCCTGTTATAGCTGCGCAGTCCTGCTTCAATATGGGAAATGGGAATTTGTAGCTTCGCTGCAACCAAAGCACCAGCGATCGTCGAATTGGTGTCGCCATAAACGCAAACCCAATCGGGCTTGATTTGCAATAAGATTTCTTCGATCTTCTCCATCATGCGACCTGTCATTGCCCCATGATTTAAGCTATGGATGTTTAAATGGTATTTCGGTTGAGGTAAATCTAAGTCTTGAAAAAAAATATCAGACATTGTACGGTCAAAGTGCTGTCCGGTGTGGATGATAATTTCCTCAATTCCAGCATTCTGAAAGGCGCAGCTGACAACTGATGCTTTGATAAATTGTGGTCTAGCCCCCAGAATTGTGACTATTTTCATAAATAAACAGATGAGATTATTTGTAAACGAATACTTTTTGTTGAATTTGGTTCGTAAATCTACGTTTGATTAATCGACTTAAGTACTTAAGGTGACTGAAGACAACCCTAATGACACGTAACTTGGAGTGTCCAAAAACCCGACTTTGAAGTTCTGTAGGATACTCGGCGACTGTATAGCCACGAAGCATTGCTTCAACTAAAACTTCGACTAAGCCAAGAAACCCAGGATGCGTAATTGGTATTCTTTCTAAAACTTCGCGACGATAAGCGCGAAACATACTTGTGTATGTATAGAGTTTTTGTGGTAAAACTAGCCGATAGATTTGCGATAATCCTTTACTTAAGAATAGCCGCCAAGCAGGAACATTTTTGACCGATCCTTGTGGATGATAGGGCGAAGCAGTTGCAATGTCTGCTAAATTGATTAAGTTTAATAAGGGAATAAGTTGTTGTGGTTCGTAAGTGCAATCGCTATCTATTGTACAAATGATGTCGCCTTGCGAGTACATAAACCCAGTTTGAATTGCAGCGCTCAGACCTTTATTTTGCTGATGACGAATAATTTGTACTTGTTCGCCAAAGTAACGTTGAATTTGGATAAATGTATCATCGGTACTGCCATCATCAATAAAGATGAGTTCAGTTTCTCTCGCTAAACTTAGCTGACGCCAAACTGGTATGAGCTTTGTACTGAGAGATGCGATACCTTCTGACTCGTTGAAGCAGGGAATGATAATACTGACAGATTGTCTATCTATCGTATTTGTGGCAATTTGAGTTTTTAAAGGTTGTGTTTGCATTTCATAAAATTCCTAGTAACTTAGGGAGTAGTCAATTATTTCACCTGCTGACTTACCGAGTAAAAGTAATTTTCTGCACGGCAAATTTTCGTAAAAAGGTCATTTCTCCAGTTTGGGTGTTGACGATAAACAGCGAGTTAGTTCCTTCGTAGGTAGGATCGGCAAGGGCAAATAATTGATTAGAAGGAGATAGCGCTAGGTCTGCGACATCATTGACTAGGAGGTTTTTGTTGTAGCTGAGCGGCGCAATTGGAAGAATTCTGGCTTTACCTGTAATAATAGAGCGATTAGCAAAATCAAATTGAACGAGAACGGGACCTGTATCAGGACCTAGGGATGTCCCGTACGTTGTCCCTCTAGGCGATTGACAGAGGTTGCTGTAGCGGCGATTGGGTAGTAAATCAACATCAGAAAGAAAATTTACTCGACCAGATCGACGATCCACATTAGCAAATCGAAATGGTGGCGTTCCTTGATTGAGACTGATAATACTTAGCAGGTTATTATCGTTGGTGTTAAGTAAACTTTCAAAAGCAGCATCGTTGTCTAAGCCTTGCGGTTCGGGTATCTCTTCGGTCGTAGAAGAAATGATCCGGCTGCGTCGTCCAAGTCTTCTACCTGGTAGTGCCATTCTCGGACCTGTGGCGATCGCAAATCTCCCAGATATAGCAGTGAACGCACTAATACGCTCGCCAGGTTCAATACGGCGTTGGATATTTATTGGTAAAATATTGCCAGTGGCTAAATTCAGTGCTTGTATAATTAAGTTTTCTCCGGTGGAATCTAACGTCACCCCATAAAGGATTGGTCCTCCACGTTGCGCAAATGCTCTTTGGGCAAAGCCACTTAAAGCAGTGGTTGCAGCTGTTGCGATCGCAATTTGTCCAAAACGACGGCGTCGAATTCTCAATGTCATAAACTCGTGTTGTTTAATTTAATTAAGGAACAATAATATTGGGGTCAGGAGTTAAGGGTTTCGCTCCCATATCGGCAAAGATATTGACAGCAATTTGCTTAACGCGAAGATCTTCTTTGGATGGATTGATGCGATCGCTATCTAATCCCCACATCCATTGATTCGACCCGGTGGAAAAGACTTTAGCACCACTCGCAGCGGTGTAACGCACAGCGTGAGAAACTTGTGTATTTGTTCCTTGTGGTAAATCTTCGTCTATATTGGCAGGATTTACTTGCGATTGACCGAGAATGACTAACCCATTGGGAGTTGCGCCATTGTTCGCGATTGCATCCCACTCAAAGCCAACTAATCCAGTGAGGCGATCGCCGTTTTGCAATCCTGTATTCGCGTAGTAGGGGTTATTGCTGTTAGTTACAATGAAATCATATCCACCGTAAGTGTTTGTCGTCCCGTTAATATCGCCCCAAGTAAAGTAGAGGTCATCGCGATCGCCTGTATACATAACTCCAAGCAATGCATTTTCGGGTTTATTATTTTGTGGACTGCGAAACTTGTTAGTTGGTGCAACAGGATCTTGCGCCCATTGATCTTTATAGCAAACCATAACACGGTTAGTAACTCCACTGCTAGAGTTCTCAAATCGCACTCGCCAGTAAGCAGTATTTGCCGAGAAAAAGGCTAAATTGACTCCAGCATTACGTGCTTGTTCGACCGCGTTGCGCTGTTCCATTGTCCAGTATTCATCATGACCTACGGAAAGAAAAACCTTGTGTTGCTGTAAGATGCTGGGATTTGTTTGAATGTCTAAATTAGTTACGTAAGAAACATCATAACCTTGTGACTCTAACCATCGCGCCATGTTTCGTTCCCATAGCGTCATTAAGTTATAGTGATGCCATTCAATATTTGTCATCGACAGCGGTCGATCTAAAGAGACTTTTGCTGCTTTTTGACCGCCAATACTGTGGTAAGCATAGGTACTGTAACCGCCGTAGTTATTGTACGCTAAGTAAGTTGTAAAACTGCTTTGAAAGAGAATATCAGAAGTACTGCTGTCGTTACGGACAACGAACCAAATCTGCGATTGTTTTCCGTTTCCAAGGTGCGTTAGTTTAGCTGTATACAATCCACTCGTCCAGTCACTGCCCACGGGAATTGTATATGAGGTTGACCAATCACATTCAACTAATCTTGTCGCTGAATCGGTCATTGTCGGTGCTGGTTGAGTGGTACCATTAAGCGCACCACTGCTAACCATGAGACGACCACCTGTACCGCCGTAGTAACCTAAGCGATAAACATCTACTCTAAATTGCCCTGGTTGTTGCAATGATACTTTAATTGGTAAAGATTGACCGCGATTAACGCTCGTTGCTGTTGCGTAGCCAACAATCTCGGTTGTTCCTTGATTGGTAATTTTCCATGCTGTCGTTCCTGGTTTTTGGTTTTCTAAGACAATCGGATTGCTTACCGTAGCATTACTTCTCGCCGAAAAGGTCACTTCACCAATGTTTGGTGCTGTTGCTTTGACTGTATTTACAGTGTCTGCTGCAGGTCCTAGTGTCAAAGTCGTACTGGCTTGACCATTGGCATTTGTTATCGCCGTCGTAGGCGAGACCGAACCTCCTCCAGCCGTCACGGCAAAAGTTACTGTTACCCCTGCTTGTGGATTGCCAGTTGTGTCTTTTACTTGTACGACTAAAGGCTCTGGTAAAGCGGCTCCTGCATTACCGTTTTGATTGTTACCACTAACAATCGTAATAGTAGGCGGGACGTTTGCAACAAAGACAATATCGCGAAAGTAATTACTATTACGAAAAGAGTTTTGTGGTAGCGCCCCTGGAACGCCATACACGCCATTGTTCCCTGCAACCGAGCTCAGATCTCCATTAACAATTGAGTTTGCTAGTTGATCGTAACTGATCGCAAAGTAGCTATTGACATTGACCGTAACGACATAGGTAGTGTTGGCTTGAATCAATAAAGGAGTGCTTAACGTCGCCTGTTGCCAACCAGAAGTCGTTTCATTCGTGAAAGTAACACTCGCCAAAATAGTGCCATTTGTTGACCAGATTCTACCAATGTGAGAACCTGGTTCGCTTGCTGCCTTCCAGTAGCGAATCGCAATAATTCGACCTGCTTTGGCACTGCGAAACCTCATACCCAATTCGTAAGGAACGCCATCAGAGACATTGGGAATGCTTGGCGATTGCGTTGTAAAGATTGTCTGATTATTGGGTGCTTGAGCAATTAAAAAGGTTGGGGAATTATTATCCATTGAAAATATAATTTTAGTACAGTATGTTGTTATTGCAGTGTTGCTTTGTTTGTATTAGTAGACATAAAGCTAGCTCGATAGAAAGTTAGAAGTATTGTTATGAGAAATTAATCTTTCATCAAAAAAAGACATGCTTGATGTATATATAGTTTTGATATAAATGTCATACTTACAAAACTCATTTTTGCAAGCTGAATCACCTAAACTCGCATGCTAGCTGATTTAGAAAAAATAAATCTCAACAAGTTGCGAAAAACCTAACTTTGTATGTATGATACAACAATAAAATCAAAAGCGTAAGTAAATTAATCTACTTTTTAGAAAATGTCACAGATAGCACGTTGATAAAAATCTGTTGACAAAAGCACTAACAGTTTGTTTGATCGAGCAGATTTATAGAATTGGAGATAATAAATGAGCTACCCTGCTGTCAAGATGGTTGCAGGTAAAACGCTAGTTAAGCGTACTTTAAAGTTTGAACCGTCACTTGTCACGATATTAGCGAGCTTCAGCTTATTTGCAGTAATGAGTTGGGGCAAATTAGCAGATCCCATTTGGGATACTGGACATGAAGTGGAGATTCCAGCGCGGATTTTAGCAGGACAAGTGCTGTATCGCGACGTCGAAACTTACTACGGTCCGCTAGCGTACTACATTAATGCTATAGCACTATTACTGGGACATCGTATTGAAGTTTTCTATATCGCGGGCTTACTGCTAGCACTGATAGCAACACTTTTGGTTTATACGCTAGCAAAGCGCTTAACTAACCAACGTTGGGCAATGCTTTGTACCTTGTATGTACTCATTTATTGTGCTTTTAATCCTGGAGGTTTGCTTAACTTTGTTGTTCCCTATAGCTATGGAGTTGTTTACGCGATTGTGCTTTGCTTATTGGCATTTATTGCACTCGATAATTACGGAAAAACAGGAAAAGTTCGTTGGTTAATCGTTGCGGCGATCGCCTCTGGATTAGCAGGGTTAGCCAAACAAGAATACGGCGTTGCTGCTGTTGCTACAATGCTAATAGGTATAATTTGTACTCGCCAAAACTTAACTAAGCGCCTAGGTGACAGCTTACTCATTGTAGTCATTGCTGGTCTTTGTGCTTTTATTCCACTAGCTTTATTGGCAAAACAAGCATCTTGGGAAAATATTTTTGCGGCTTTATTTCCTGTTGCTAAATCACAGGTATTGACAGAAAGCGGATTATTTGATGTCTCGCTAGCTAAAACATTAATTGAGTGGCAAAAGAGCTTTGTTCTTTTTGCTGTTGGTCTTCTGATAGTTATAACTTCCACAGCGATCGCGCATTACCTTCATCAGCAACAACCGAATCAATGGCAAAAACCAGTAACATTTCTTGCTAGTTTAGCGATCGCATGGTCAGGTCTGACTGTACTGCGTCTTGGATCTCTCTTAAATGTATATAAGGTTTGCTTAATTGTTGTTTTCTGCGCGTGGATTAGTGTCATTGTGACGCGTTGGTATTTCAAGTTAACAAATCTAAAAATCATAATTCAGCTACTTACAATAGTCGTATTTTTTGGTTTGGGTTTACTGTTACTACGGCGATTTGTCTGCTGTACTGATGCTGTGTTTCATCCTATAGGAAATCTAACTTGGTTGTTACCAGCTTTCGTTGCTTGGTTCGCGGTTCAGTGGACTAAGATTAGGCAGCATTATGCGCCGCTACTGTGGGCTTTACTAATTTTTTCTATTGTGCTGAATGCGCGCTTTTTGTTTTACATTAATTTTTATCCTTTATATGCATTTACTGCAGTTATCCTCTTTTTTACTTTGCTTTATCATTGGGCGCGAACAAGTCAACTTCCGATTGCTAAATATATCATTATTTGTTTAATAATTAGTGGAATTATTCATCTAGCACAGTTTACTCAATATCGTTATCCTATTTCTTCGGATAAAGGAACTCTTTATATTAAAGATGCTGAATTAGCCACAGCATATAATCAAGCGATCGCAACAATTAACGCCGCCAACGCACAGTCAGTATTAGTCATTCCTGAAGGAAGTATTTTAAACTTTCTCACCACAACAAGTACGCCGAGTAAAGAAACAATTTTTATTCCAGGAGTATTACCAAACGCTGCAGCTGAACGCGAGTTTTTGGCAAGAATGAGAACAAATCCACCACAGTTAATTGTTTATGTTGATGTTCCTTTCTTTTGGTTGCGCGAAGGCTATCAAAGGTATCGGGATTACAACCCACTTGTCGATCGTTGGATTGTGCAAGAACATGCTTTGATTTATGCTTCAGCACCAATGACTTACTTCGGAGAGCAATGGACTCTACGTATCTATCAAAGTCTAAACTAGACGATTACTTTACAGCTTCTACATAAAGACTTTCAGAAGCTCTAATTTGTTGGTCAAGACATAACTTATCCATCATTGACTTACCAAATTCTTGCTTTTGTACTTTAGAAAAACCATATTTATAGAGGAGAAACTCTAGCGTTGCAAAATCATATGCGTATTTGTGTTCGTATCCCTGACGAAAGACGAAATTGATAAGCTCGATTTTAGTATTATATTTGTGATGAAAGTAGAAATCGGTGCGATCGCGATCGAGGGGTCTAACTTTACTTAATGCTTCCCAACCTGGTTGACAATATGCTTTTAGGTACTTTTCAATATCTGGAACTATTATGCGCAAAACTCCTCCTGGTTGCAGAACGCGGTAACACTCAGCTAAGAAATCAGGAACTTCTTCTACGTAATCAATATGCTCAAAAAAATGTTCGGTAAAAATTCCTTGAACCGAATTATTCGCAAATGGCAAACTTCTCCGACAATCGTACACGCAATTTACTCCAGGTGCAGCAAATAAATCTACATTAACCCAGCCTGGCTTACCTGTAGTACCTGAACCGATATTAACTAAAAGATCTTTAGCAACTCGATATTTCTGAAATATATTTTGTCGATTTTCTCTTAACAATGCAGCATACAATTCATCTACAAAAGGTAGATATACGTGTTGTGGAATAACTCCTTCCAATCTTTTAAGAAGGATATATTGTAGATTTAAGCATAGTTTTAGTGGGATAAAATCGATAACTTTTTGAATCAAACATTTCAAGGAATGCTTAGCAGAGAAATTTATTAAGGTCAATTGCATAGAACACCTGACAGTTATAATACAGTTTGGACAAATTGTTCAACGTGGCGTATAACAGTGTTATTGTTAAGCGTGTCGTTAGGCGCGGTAAAAATAACTTTGTCAAAATGCTCTTTTGTATTTCCGCGTTCAATCCATAACCCATTTATAGAGTCAGGAATAATTTTCTTAACAGCTACACCTGTACAAATACAACTCCCTGCAGCATATATCAACTTTTCAAGACGATCGAAAACTGTTTTATATCCTCCGACAACGTAACCTAGTTGTTCTTTGTTTAAAGAAGAATCTCGCGCTGAAAATAAACGTTTAATATAAGACCAGATAAAAACAGCAGAAACTTTTTGATAACTTTCTCCTAACTTTGCTAACAATAATGGCTGCCAAAATTTTTGATAAGTTTTCTTCCCGCTAAGTTTAACTAACCAGTCCTCTACAGAAATTTTTTCTAAACGCTGCCAATTGTCAATTCGAGAGCCATAAATTAAAGTAAAAGCTAGCCGAAGTTTACCCCATAAACTGAGAGGTGGAAAGCGCAAAAACTCTAACGTATTACTAATTGAATACAATTTTCGATCGACGTAGTAACCTGTACTTGTACTGCGCCACCGTAACTGATCGCCTAAGCCAATCTCATGCAAATATTTAATTAAATGCTTATCAGAAGGCAAAATCACGTGATAAAAGCGATCCCAAACAAAAGAGCCGTAATCGTGATAAGTTGCTAGCCCTCCTAACTGTTGATTGCGTTCAAAGACAGTTACTACATATCCTTTTTGAGAAAGGCGATGAGCTAAAACTAGCCCCATCAAACCACCACCAATAACTGCAATATTCATAGAAAATTTAGGAATAAAGCTAATTCTAAAAAAACATAAATTATTTTCTGTATCTCTTATTTTTGTAGTTTATTAAAGACAAAAACGTAGGTAATAGGTAATTGCTCTTACCTACTACCAGTTACCATTTATCAATCAACTTAGTACAAGTAAACTTGATTCTGCTGGAGATTTTAAGCTGCGATGCCAAGCAATTGTTCGCAGTAATCCTTCTTCTAAAGAAACTTCTGCTTTAACACCAAGAATTTGTTCGCAACGGCTATTATCAGGGATTCTGCGCCGTACATCTTCATATTTCTTTCCAGTAAACGATTCGTAAGGGACAAATTTCAGCTTAAGTTTACCAGGAGTATTACTTAACTGTTTAATAGTTTTAGCTAAGTCTAAAATTGAAATTTCGCGATCGCTGCCAATATTAAAAATTTCGCCATTGGCTTCGGATTTAATAATTGCTGCATAAATTCCAGCTACTGTGTCACTGATGTATGTAAAGCTGCGTGTTTGTAAGCCATCTCCATGAATTTGAATTTCGCGATCGCTCAAAATTTGTTCAATAAAAACTGACTGCGGTCCACCCCACCATGATAAATGATGTCGCGGTCCATAAGAGCCAAAAAAGCGTAAAATGACAACAGGAAAGCCGTAACTTTCTTGATAAGCAAAGGCTAGATGTTCGTCGAATAGCTTAGAAACAGCATAACTCCAACGAGCAACTTTAGAAGAACCTAACACAGAATCATCATCTTCATTAAAAGGCAATTTAGGATTGCGACCATACACATCAGAAGTTGAAGCCAGAACGCATTTGCAGTTACGCGATCGTGCAAACTCTAAAACATTTTCTGTTCCTTGATAGTTAATTTTAAGCGTATCAATTGCTTTCCCGTAACGGGGAATTTTAAATGCTGCTAAATGAACTAAACAGTCAAAATCTTCTAAATCGACAAACGTAGATGCTTCTGTAATATCTCGTTGGAGAAACTGAAATGCTGGATTATCTAGATGGCGTGCGATATTTTCTAGCTTTCCCATGCAGAGATTGTCAATTCCCACAACTTGATGACCTGCTGCTATGAGCTTATCCAATAAATGAGAACCAATAAAGCCCGCAACGCCTGTAACTAGAATTTTTCTTGGTAATACAATCATTTTATTTTCCTTATAAAAACTACATTTGTACAACTAGGCAAACACCAGTGACAATAATTGCAATTCCAATCCATTGACCGAGAACAATTTTCTCTTTGAGAATTTGATGCGAAGCCAAAGGAACTAAAGCAAATGTCAAACCCAATGCAGGAAAAGCTTGACTTAATGGAATTGTGCGTAAAACAACGAGCCACAACAGTGTCACAACTACATAACAAACCAACCAAAGCCAAAAATAGTAAGAACTAAAAAGGTTTGGCGTTGAAACATTCTTATAAAGAGCGTATTTAAGTGATACTTGCCCAACAGTACCGAGGGCTACAACAAGCAATAGAAATATCCAAGGAAGAACATTCATTTTGATGATAGTTGGCGATCGCTTTGAGACAAGGCGACAAACAAAACTCCAATGAAGATGAGTAAGACTCCTATAATGCGCGTCAGGGTGATTGTCTCATTAAAGAAGTAGTACGAACCGAATAAGATACCGACATAGTTTAGACTACTCAAAGGATAGGCAACACTGAGCTTGACAACCCGTAGTGCTAACACCCAATTTGCTACTCCAATTGTGTAAGTTGTCAATGCTAAAGTTAATTGTCCAACGAACGACACAGTCAAAAAATTTGTAGTAGCAATGCTCATTGTATGCTTCATCAGAAGTTGTCCAGTAATGCCAAAAACAATACTGAGCAACAATGTAAGATAAGCAAGAGATTTAGGTTTAGCTCGGATCGTGGATATTTGAGACATAAAAATTAGGATTGTCTATTCTCTCATATACTTATTTCGCGTTATGCATATTTGAAAAGACAGTATAAGTCTGCTGAAGCTTGGCTAATTGCTTCAACAATAATCTGTTGCTCGAATAAACTTAACTCAGGAAACATTGGTAATGACAAAACTTCAGTACTTAATTGTTCGCTGTTAGGCAGCGATCCTAAAGGATAATTCAAATGACTGTGTACCTTTTGCAAATGCAAAGGCATAGGGTAATACACCATTGTACTGATTCCTTTTTGATGTAGCTGCTGCTGGAAGCGATCGCGTTGTCCATCTAAAACTCGAATTGTAAATTGATTCCAAACAGAAGTGCCGTTAGCAACGACAGTTGGTAGTACAATTCCTGGAATTGAGGTAAGGTGTTCTAAGTAATAATAGGCGATCGCTTTTCGGGCAGTGTTCCATTGTTCGAGGTAGGGGAGTTTCACAGATAAAATCGCCGCTTGAATTGTATCTAAACGGCTATTCAGTCCCAGCTCTTCATGTTGATACTTAACTTTTCCTCCATGTCGGCGCAAGTATTCGACGCGATCTGCAATTTCAGGATCGTTTGTGGCGATCGCGCCGCCGTCCCCAAAACAGCCTAAGTTTTTTGTTGGGAAAAAGCTAAAACAACCAACATCGCCAATTGTTCCCACTTTTTGTCCTTCCCAAACTGCGCCTGTTGCTTGCGCGCAATCTTCAATCACTTTGAGATTGTATTTACGCGCGATCGCCATAATTGCAGACATATCGCAGGGACGACCGTAAAGATGCACTGGTAAAATTGCTTTAGTGCGTTCGGTAATCTTGCTTTCGATTTGACGGGGATCGATATTGTAGGTTTCTAAATCGACGTCTACAAAAACAGGAGTCGCACCAACAATCTCGATCGCTTCAGTGGTTGCAATGAAAGTAAACGGCGTGGTAAGAACCTCGTCGCCAGCACCGATATTTAAGGCGCGTAAAGCAAGGTGTAAAGCATCAGTACCAGAATTGCACGAGATGACAGCAGCACAATCAAGGTAGCTAGCAAACTGAGTTTCAAAGCATTTCACCTGCGGACCCATAATATAGCGCCCATCAGCCATGACAGAACTGACAACCTTGATTAACTCAGGCGCAAGTGTATGGTATTGACTCTTAGCATCAAAACTGGGAATTTTCATATATTCAGTTATTCAGTAGATTTTATTTGATTCTTTGCAGTTGCTGCGGGTTAGTAAACTCGTACTGGCGATCGCACTCGGTGCAAACATAAATTTGCTTATTATTGACAAGCTTCGCGCCACATTCGCACATCCAACCGCGTTGTCTTGCAGGATTACCGTAGACGAGGGCATAATCAGGAACATCTTTCGTCACTGTAGAACCCGCACCAATAAATGCATGATGACCAATCGTAACACCACAAACAATGGTGGCGTTCGCACCAATCGTCGCCCCGCGTTTCACTAAAGTCACTAAATAATCATCAACGGTGTTGCGCGGAATTGCCGATCGCGGATTTTTAATATTTGTAAATACGCAACTTGGTCCGCAAAAAACATCATCTTCTAAAATGACGCCTGCATAAACCGAAACGTTGTTTTGAATTTTAACGTTGCGACCAATTTTCACCCCAGTCGCGACAAAGACATTTTGCCCAAGTTTACAGTTTTCACCAATGCTAACATTAGGCATGACATGGCTGAAATGCCAAATTTGCGTTCCCGTACCAATCGTACAAGGAAAATCAACATAGGCTGATTCGTGGACAAAATAATCGGTAGCTGGCGGTTGTAATTTAACTGACAAAGCACTTCTCCCTCATATCAATCATTTTGCCGTGAGTTGTTAAGGATGCTTGCGCTGATTCTAGAACGGTTAAAACGTCGATTCCATTTTTGATTCCGGTGACAGGTTGTTGGCGGTTTTGGATGCAATCTAGAAAATGCTGACATTCTAAAAGTAAAGGTTCGGCTTGTGGTAGCGGAATAATTTGTTTGGCATCTTTGTGCAAAATTGGTAAAGAATCTTGAAATTCGACGTGCTGCGGGTAAAGACAAAGTTTAGCATCGGTTGAGACATCATCAAAAACTGCCATTGCGCGATCGCCGACAACGACTAAGCGATGTTCTTTAAACGGATGCAGCCAACTCACAAAGATATGCGCTTTGATATGGTTTGCAAATTCTAAATTAATCGTACAAAAGTCTTCAACTGTATGAGAACTGCTGCCAAACGCTTGTACGCGGCGCGGAAGTTCGCCTGTAAATCCAAGAATGTTGCAAATATCGTGCGGTGCGAAACTCCACAACACGTTTTCTTCAGTGCGGACTTTGCCAAAGCTTAAGCGATGCGAGTAAAGGTATTGCAGTTTACCAAGTTTGCCATCAGCAACGAGTTGACGCAGTGTCACTAATGCAGGATGATATTCGAGCAAATGCCCTACCATCAACAGGCGATCGCTTTTGTTTGCTAGCGCTTGAATGGCTAAAGCATCGTCTAAAGTCAACGCTAGTGGCTTTTCGACAAAAACATCTTTACCCGCAGCTAAAGCTTGCAGTACGAGATCTGCGTGTGTTGGCGCAGGCGTTGCAATAACAACAGCTTGTACCTCTGGTAGCGATAACACCTGTTGAAAGTCTGTTACGCAAGGAACGTCATATTGTTCGCTGAGTAACTTGACTGTTATGTAACTAGCATCGCAAATAACTCGTAAAACACCAAGTTGGGCAAAATTGCGGACGAGATTCTTACCCCAATAACCACAACCAACAACTGCTATGTATTTATCTTGGCAACGCATAATTTTAAAAAAATATTATTGCAAAGTTCCCCCACGCGGGGATGTATAAAGCTATCAACACCTATGCACTTACAGTGTTCGCAGTTTTCAAGCCTTTTGTTGCCAAAACATTTCTCGTATCAATAATTAATGATGAGTAGTCTGCAACAAGTTGGTAATCCACGTCGTCGTGATCTGTCGCAATAATAACCGCATCAAATCTAGTTAGGTTTTCTTTTGTTAATGGCGTGGATTGTAAGTTAATTTCTGGAAAATGCCGATGATTGGCACAAGTTGGTGCATGAGGGTCGTGGTAAGACACAATCGCACCTTGTTGCTGTAGCAGTTGAATAATTTTGAGTGCGGGGCTTTCGCGCTGATCGTCTACATTTTTCTTATACGCAACGCCTAAGATTAAAACTTTAGAATTTTTTAACGGCTTTCCACAATTATTCAGCGCAGAGACTAAACGATTGACAACATAGCTTGGCATTAAAGTATTGACTTCGCCAGCAAGTTCAATAAACCGCAGTGAAAGGTCATACTCGCGGGCTTTCCATGTCAAATAAAATGGGTCTATTGGGATACAATGTCCGCCCCAGCCAGGACCAGGGTAAAATGCTTGAAACCCAAAGGGCTTCGTTTTTGCTGCTTCAATGACTTCCCAAACATCGATATCCATTTTATGAAAGAGAATTTTTAACTCATTAACAAGGGCGATATTGACTGAGCGGTAAATATTCTCTAAAATCTTGCTGGCTTCAGCGGTGCGAGTTGAAGAAACAGATACAGTTTGCGTAATAATCTGGTTATACAACGTTTGTGCTAAATCAAGACACGTTGGCGTCACTCCACCAATCACTTTAGGTACATTGAAGATCGAGTAGTCAGTGTTAGCAGGATCTTCACGTTCTGGCGAATACGCTAATGCAAATTCTTCACCAACAACCAAACCTGTTGCTGCCAGAATTGGTAATACCACTTCTTCTGTTGTCCCTGGATACGTTGTACTCTGCAATACAACGAGTTGTCCCATTCTTAGATAATGTGCAATTTCATAAGCTGTTTGCGTGACATAACTCAAATCTGGTTCGCGATGAGTATTCAAGGGTGTGGGCACGCAGATGATAATTGCATCGGTTTCTTTTAACCGACTCATATCGCTAGTCGCAGAAATCAGCTTGTTTTGTAACTGCTCTGCTGGAATGTGTTTAATATAAGATCTACCTTGCTCGATTTGATGAATCTTATTCTGGTCAATATCAAACCCAAGAACAGAGAAGCCTTTTTTAGCAAATGCGACAACTAAGGGTAAACCAACATAACCTAAGCCAATAACGCCAATTTTTGCTTGTTTATTGGCGATTTTCTCTTTAAGCTCTTTTAAGAAGTACATAATTGTTAGTACCCGAAGGATTTATAGTTGATGGGCAAACTTAAAATTGTGCGATCGCCTAATGACACTTGAAGCGTTGGTAGGTAGCGACAACTTTCTACCTTGAGATAACTGCAGTCTACTTATGTTAGAGCGCGCTTCTTTCCCACAGTATTGTTCAACATGGAGTGAGAAGAGCTCAAATGGACTTTATGTGCTTTTTATGAACGGCAAAATAATTCAGAGTATTCAGTTTAGGTTCATGAGTGACACCAGCGACCCCTAAGTTAGAACTAATTAACTACCTATGCCTACTCGCAATTGCATCAGGTAACAACCTCGCAATTTTTGGCAGACTATGTAACTTGGTCGACTAAACTTACACTACTTGCATCTACTAATTACCACTTCTTCGTATCAAAAAGCAAGTAGCCAATTATTTTTTTACATTTGTTATTATTTCCAGACAGGCTCGTTGCTGCCTATAAAATGTTGACTCGCTCTGCTTTTAAGCCTGATTCGGCGATCGCCTGCTGTAGCGCTGCGATATTGCTGTCGCCGGTATAAATAAGCCGCTGTAAATTGTGAACAGCTGCAATAATTTCCCCACTCGGTAAAATCGGAAAAATAATTGACTCTCCAGGCTGCGAGAACATCGTAATGAGTCGCTGTACCAACTTAACGTCTACTGCTGCTAGCTGCAAGATGAGAACCGCACTCGCTTTATCAAGTAACCAATCATGCTGCCATTCGCCATCGGTTAAGCCTAGGGCTAGGGGAATTGAGGGAGGTAATCGTTTGATAAATTGCGGCGATCGCGTATCTCCATGAAACAATAAGTGTTTTCTTGCTAGTAAATACCAATGTGACGGTCTAGCAGCATCGCTGGGCTTTTTAGCCTCTAGCGGTACCGGCGGTATCACCGAGATCGCTTCTGGTTGGACGACAATTTCTGCCGTTTCTGCTGGAGGAACGGAATTTATCTGCGGATGATTGCGACGCTCAAGTGCCTTGCGGATGTCTTTGTGCGTAACTTTTTGACCTGTTTGCGCGGCTTCAATGAACTGCTCTTTGATATCTTGAGGTGTAGAAGGTGAAGCTAGTAAGTAAAGCGCCGATGTGGCAATATTAAAGTGTGCAAATTTTGCACGTTCATTAAAAGTTTCATAAACGTTGATAAAGTTGTAAGCTGTACGACGACTCCACCCAAATTCAGCTTTTAGCCAAGCATCAAATTGCCCGTGCTTGAGGCGCGCGCGAACTTCAGATAATTTTTGACCAATTTCCCATATGTCCTGAGCTGTTCTTTGCAGCTTTTCTTTGAGTGCTTGCGTGTGTTGCTGGATTAGGAGACGATTTTCTGGATTTAACTGCGTGTAATCAAATGCAGCTTGCAAACGCTGCCTTTCTGGTAGGTCATTCATACTTAACCTTTTGTCACTTTTTGGCAGTAGTGTTGGCATTCACAATCAATCTGTTACTCCTCATCCAACAAACTATTAGTAATCTTTACTTAACTAGTTATGTTGGTTACTTTTTTATTGCCCTTGAAATTTTGCACAGAAAAATCAAGCATCTACCCTTACCTCCTAGGAAATAGTAGCTATTACTACCGAGGTAGCTAAGCTATATTCTATACTTTCCATAAGGATATCTTAGTAGCGATCGCTAAAACTTCGATCTACCTTGCGAATGAAAGTTTTTTTATTTGTTCGAATTCTTTTAGCACATTCATTGCTACTTAATCATAGAGTCTTTTATTTTATTTTGCAAGAGTAATTTTTGGGTTACTAAACGTTGTGGTTTATGTATATTAGCTATATGTTGTTGTTTAAAAGCTTTGTCGGACGAGCGATAGGATTGAATCACAACTTATAGTTTGCAGATTGATTTAAAATATACAATGAAGTAAAAGCAGTATCAAGACTCTTCCTTGAATGCACTGGAAAGTATGGATGAATAAGACGCGTTTTGCATTACTAAGTATTTTTTTAGTATCTCTCTTGTTCCTCTTCTGCAATACTGCTTACTTTTAAGACAAACCTTACAACGTACAGCAACAGCAAAAGGCTGATTCCGACAATAACTAAAACGGCATAAAACAACATAATGCAAGAAGAATAGCAACCAACAGAGCCAACTGCCTGCAATCTACTCTATTTTGAAGCAAAACAACAGGAGATATTGTGAGAATTTTCTTACTCAAGGTATCGACCCAATTTTTTATGCAATCCGACTTGCACCTGACTTTTGCACAACTTTGTTCTGATCTCTACTGCTAGCCAAATTGAAGCAAAACCTATAAAGTGACTAGTGAGGCGAACTAAACACACTACTAAAACGTTTTTATTATATAGAGCTTATGCTGCTTGACGAACCAAAGCTATGAACAAGTAAAGTATAAAAAGATATAACCTGGCTTAGTGATTGCAACTATTTCAACTTTAATTTTGGATAACGAATAAGATATTTTTAGACGCAAGAGAGTACCTAGCTCATACTGAAATGCAGTAAGCATGCGAAGCGGAGTCTAGCGTCGTGTACTCGCGCTCAAGTCTGCTTCTCTAGTCTAGGGTCAGATATTACCCTAATTTGCAAATAGCTTTTAATACAAGAATATGCTTAGGTATAAGAATATAGATGTTTCCCAGCCTCAGCAAAAGCGATTTAACTCACTACATTATCAGCAATTAACAGTAGAGCAGTTTCAGCAATTTTCTTTACCAAAGTCAGAGGTTAAGCAGTATATTGTAGAATCACTAGCTGGTTCTACAGTGGATGCAGTATGTCTTAACCCGAAAATAGGTGAAGCGCAACTAGAGTTATGGGCAGATGCAGCTCAGCAAGCGCGGAAACTTGTATTTCTACGTATTCCAACGATGGAAGTGCTTTGCAAATACTGTGCTTCTTTCTCATGGCAGTGCAAGCGTCTAGCTGACTTTGGTGTTGCAGCGCTTTTGTTAGTGCTATTGAGTCCTTTGTTGTTGATTTTAATGTTGCTCGTACGACTATACTCCCCTGGTCCAATTTTTTTCCAACAGTGGCGTGTTGGGCGCAACGGTCGGCTATTCCGCATATTCAAATTCCGGACGATGGTTGCAAATGCTGAAGCACAGCATCACATAGTTATGAAGAATCAGCAGGGATTACACAAGCTAAAGCACGATCCGCGAGTAACGCCAATTGGACGCTGGATGCGCAAATTAAGTTTGGATGAGTTACCGCAACTTGTTAATGTGCTGCGTGGGGAAATGAGTATAGTAGGACCGCGACCATGGGCATTGTACGATGCACTGCGACTCAGCCCTGAAGGACAAAAACGATTGAATGCGTTACCAGGAATTACAGGTGAGTGGCAAGTCCGCGCGCGATCGCGTCTTTTAGACTTAGATAGTGTCAACGAGATCGATCTTGAGTACTTGCGCAACTGGAGTCTCTATCGAGATTTAAAGATTCTTTTACTGACTATTCCCAGAGTTCTATTTGGCATTGGTGCTTGTTAATCTGCATCTCCTCTAACCATTACGGTGCTCTATCTTCCAATTGTTGGTGTTTATGGAAGTAACAGAAAATTTTGACTTGCAAAAGTGTTGGTTAATGCTTAAACGCCGATGGCTACCCGCAGTTGCGGCGTTTAGTGCTGTAGTAGGTACAACGTATATATATACATCTGCAAAAGTACCAGTTTATAGCGCTCAAGGACAGTTACTCTTTAAACAAGATCGTAGTTCGTCACTAATCGGCTTACAATCGGTAGCGCAGGCAAATCCTCCCAATCAAAGCGATACATCGCTAGCAACCGAAGCAAAAGTCATTCGCGCGGTGCCAATTTTGCAGCAAACTTTAGAGCAGCTCAAGGAGAGTCAAGGAGTATCATTAAGTTTGGAGAATCTGCAACAAGGGTTAGATGTCACGGCAGTTGAAGGTACAGATATTTTACAAGTCGTCTATAAAAGTGAGAACCCTGAACAGGCAGCGTTTGTTGTCAATCAATTAATGAACATTTATGTGAACCAAAATTTATTGAACAACCGCGCTGCAGCAATCTCAGCTGGCAATTTTATTACAGCTCAGTTACCAAAAGTTAAAGCTAACGTCCATCGTGCTGACTTGGCTGTACGCAGATTCAAGGAAAAAAACCAAATTACCGATCTTGCTCAAACTCAACAAACACTGGCAACGAATATTGAACGTACTGGCGCGCAAATTGATGCTGTTGAAGCACAACTTGTAGATTTAGATTCTCGCATTCAAAGCCTGCAACGTCAATTGAGAATGAATCCTCAACAGGCAATGAAGTTAGCAACTCTCAGCCAATCTTCAGCAGTCCAAGGAACATTAACAGAACTACAAGCTGTTCAACGCCAAATAGCCGACGCGCGATCGCGTTTCCAAGATAATCATCCGGCTGTTGATTCACTGCAAGATAAAGAAGCCAGACTGCAGCAATTATTAGAAACTCAAATAAATCAAATTTTGCAAGGTCAAGCAGTTAATAGTAACCAGCAAATACAATTAGGACAACTTCAGCAAGACCTAATTACTAACTTAATCGCAGCAGAAGTAGAACGCCAAGGGCTAGCGTCACAAAAACTCACCCTAGTTCAGCAGCAAGAAGCTTACGCACGAAAAGCAACTAACTTACCTGCTTTAGAACAGCAGCAACGCGATCTAGAACGCGAGTTATCGGCTGCTCAATCTACTTATGAATCATTATTAAAAAGCCTGCAAGAAATTAAAGTTATTGAGAATAGGACGGTAGGTAATGTCCGGATAATTGAATATGCCCAAGTACCTACACAACCAATCAATGCTAGTAACACATCAGCGATGGCGGCTGGAAGTTTAGCTGGAATTCTTATAGCTGGAGCTGTTGTTTATCTTCTAGAACTCACTGATAAAAGAATTAAAACTGTCAAGGAAGCCCGCGAACTGTTTGAATATAAGCTGCTGGGTACAATTCCACTATTTAGTAATGAGACGCACTTCCAAGAACAAGAATGGCAAGTCCCTGCAATGAATGAACCACGCTCATTTATCGGGGAAAGCTATCGAATGCTCTTAGCAAATCTCAAATTTCCTGCATCGTCAGAGCGTCCCTTTAAGGTTATTTTAGTAACAAGTTCAGTACCGCAAGAAGGTAAATCGACAACATGTGCGAATTTAGCCGCCGTGATGGCTCATTTAAACTATAAAGTTCTCATTATCGATGCTGATTTTCACCATCCTTCTCAACACAAAATTTGGCAAGTTAGTAACGAAGCTGGCTTAGTAAATATTATAAATAAACAAACAAGTTTCACTCATAAAATTGTTTGCTCAATTACTAATAACCTAGATATTCTTACTACTGGTTTCTCTGAAACTGAACCGAACGTGTTACTGAACTACAGAGATATGGCAGCGCTACTTGAGCAATGCCCGAAACAGTATGATTATTTAATCGTAGACACTCCTCCTTTGAGTGTTTCTGCTGATGCATCACTTCTGAATAAGATTGCTGATGGAGTTATTTTGGTGACTCGTCCAGGAATTGCCGATCTTGAGAGTTCTAAATCTGCCAAAGAGTATCTCGATCAATCTCATCAAAATATTTTAGGTATTGTCATTAATGGTGTAATGTCAGAAAACGAAGCACAAGCTTATAGTCGTTACCGACAAGGGAATTATCCACAAAAAAATACTGCTGATAACAAAAGAAGTTGGAGAGATAAAATAAGATTTTTTAGGAATATTTAAACTTGATTTTTATTGTTTAGAAAAAGCTACGATGAAACAATACAAGCGTGCAGAACTTGTCATCGAGGCAGGTAAAGCTGAAGGGCAATACTGGAAAGATCTGTGGCAGTATCGAGAGCTATTTTATTTTTTAGCATGGCGCGATATTTTAGTTCGCTATAAACAAACCTTGATTGGCATTTCTTGGGCTATCATTCGACCATTCCTGACAATGGTTGTGTTCACAGTAATCTTTGGAAATATTGCTAAATTGCCTTCTGAAGGTGCTCCATACCCAATTTTAGTTTTCGCTGCCATGCTGCCTTGGCAGTTTTTTGCTAATGCCCTTGCTGAGTGTAGCAATAGTTTGGTAAGTAATTCAAATTTAATTTCTAAGGTATACTTTCCTCGCTTAATAGTACCTACAAGCGCTGTTATTGTTAGTTTTGTAGATTTTATGGTTTCGGGCATTATTTTAATAGCATTAATGGCTTGGTACGACTTTGTTCCAGATTGGAGAATTATCACTTTACCCTTTTTTATCTTAGTAGCATTTGCAGCAGCAATGGGAGGAGGACTGTGGTTTTCGGCTTTGAATGTAAAGTATCGAGATTTTCGATATATCGTGCCATTTATTGTCCAATTTGGTTTGTATATTTCTCCTGTTGGCTTTAGTAGTAATGTAGTTCCAGAAAAATGGCGATTGCTTTACTCATTAAATCCGATGGTAGGAGTTATTGACGGCTTTCGTTGGGCAATTCTAGGAGGTGAAGCACATCACTACCTTCCAGGATTTTTCCTGTCTATAGGGTTAGTATTTTTACTACTAATTAGTGGAATTTGGTACTTTCGTAAAACTGAACGTACCTTTGCAGACGTTATCTAAAGTTAACGAAGGAAACCGCAAGTGTCAGAAGTAGTCATTAAAGCTGAGCATTTAGGAAAAAAGTACAGTATTGGACACAATCGACATAAGGGCAATACAACGCTACGCGATACAATTATTCATCAAATAAAAGCTTTACAGAATAAGCTATTCAACCAAAAGCAAGTAAATCTAAGACGCGATAGTTTTTGGGCAATTCAAGATGTGTCCTTTGAGGTCAAACAAGGCGATCGCGTTGGTATTATAGGTCGCAATGGCGCTGGTAAGTCAACGCTACTCAAAGTTCTTAGCCGCATTACAGAACCGACGACAGGTAGGTTGGCAATCAAAGGACGAGTTGCCAGTTTATTAGAAGTAGGTACGGGATTTCATCCTGAATTGACTGGACGAGAAAATATTTATCTCAACGGTGCAATTTTAGGAATGAGTAAGGCAGAAATTAAACGGAAGTTTGATGAAATTGTTGATTTTGCTGAAGTAGAAAAGTTTTTAGAAACCCCTGTAAAGCACTACTCATCTGGAATGTATGTGCGACTAGCTTTTGCTGTAGCAGCCCATCTAGAACCAGAAATTTTGATTGTCGATGAAGTCCTAGCTGTAGGAGACATCCGCTTTCAAAATAAGTGTATCGGCAAGATGGAAGATGTTAGCAGAGAAGGACGTACTATTTTATTCGTTAGCCATAACATGAGCACGGTTAGCCATCTGTGCAATCGTGGCATTGTTTTAGAAGCAGGAAGAGTAGCTGCAGATACAACAGCAGAAAAAGCAATTGCACTCTATCTGGAAAAATCATACAAGCTTGCTCAAGAAGTTCCAATCGCGCAAAGAAGCGATCGCAGCGGTTCTGGAAAAGTAAGAGTCGCAAATTTTCACGTTTTAAACGAAAGTGGCGAACTTGAGAATTCTTTAAAATCTGGCAACGATTACTATTTTGTTATCAGTTACGTTAATAATACTGAATCTCATCTGAGTAATGTTGTTGTTAGCCTCGATTTTTTTGATGAAAAAGGTGTAAGGGTTCTTTTATTGCGCAGTAACTTTACGAATAGCTTGCTGACACTCAATCCAGGCAAAGGACAAATTATTTGTAAATTAGATAATTTACCTCTAGCTAGTAGTATCTATCGCACTTCAATATATTTATCTCATGCTGATAATGAAATACTTGATTGGATTGAGGACGCAGCTATCGTAACAGTTGATGGCGGAGACTTTTTCGGAACTGGCAATCCAGGTTTACCGAGTTTTTGCAAAATTCTCGTCAAAGCTCA
Source organism: Chroococcidiopsis sp. TS-821 (assembly GCF_002939305.1). Classification (NCBI taxonomy): domain Bacteria; kingdom Bacillati; phylum Cyanobacteriota; class Cyanophyceae; order Chroococcidiopsidales; family Chroococcidiopsidaceae; genus Chroococcidiopsis; species Chroococcidiopsis sp. TS-821. The sequence goes on from NZ_MVDI01000004.1 coordinate 229,733, forward strand.
ATGGGAGACCAATTTAGCTCTTAGCTTAGCTAATAACTTCACAATTGGATAAAGCCGAATAATTCAATTTGTTTTTACTATCTTGAGTATATTTTTGATTTAATCATTGTTTAAAAAATTTACTATAAATTACTTCTAATGAACAATGAACGCGACTTATCCTTATCGAACAACTATTCAACCAGTACCAGAAGGAACAACACGTCCTTTATGGTCAGTGATGATTCCCACATACAACTGTGCTAGGTATTTACGAACAACCCTCGAAAGCGTTTTATCGCAAGATCCTGGTGCAGATCTCATGCAAATTGAGGTTGTAGATGATTGCTCAACAAAAGACGATCCCGCAGCAGTTGTTGAAGAAATCGGTCAAGGTCGTGTTAGTTTTTATCGTCAACCACAAAATGGCGGTCATACAAAGAACTTTGCAACTTGTTTGCAGCGATCGCGCGGTCAATTAATTCATTTGTTACACGGTGACGATTGCGTTCGCGATGGCTTTTACAGCAAGTTACAACAAGCTTTTACTCAGAATCCTCAAATAGGTGCTGCATTCTGTCGTCACATATTTATTGATGAGTGCGGACATTGGCAAAGTATATCACCTCTAGAGCAGCAGAAAAGCGGTATTCTCGACAATTGGTTAGAACGAATAGCAGTTAAACAAAGAATTCAAACCCCTTCTATTGTTGTCCGCCGTGATGTCTACGAGCAATTGGGAGCATTTGACTGTCGTCTGACGTGGACTGAAGACTGGGAAATGTGGGTAAGAATTGCAGCGAAATATCCAGTGTGGTACGAAGTTGAACCGCTAGCACTCTATCGCACGCACTCTACTTCCAACACCGCGCGTTACATCTGCACAGGTGAAGCATTAAGAGATGCACGTAGAGCAATTGAAATCTTTCAGCAATACCTACCCGAAGCAAAGGCGAGTAAGCTTGCAGCTCAAGCCAAAGAAAAATGGGCAATATATGCTTTAGATAACTGGACTTATCAAATTGTTGCCACACAAGATTTTAGTACTGTAAAGAGTCATGTTCGTGAAATATTCAAGTGCAGCCATTCTCCACAAGTATTTCAGCGCTTGGCAAAAACTTTTATTATGCTAGGACTTCGGTACTTTCAGCAAGCATACACCAAGGTAGTACCTCAGACAGGACAACAAGATACAGTAACAAGTTAATGTGATGAGTCAGCATTCAGAGCAAGTTAAACTTTCTCCTTTGGTCAGTCATGGTTCCCACCTACAACCGTGCTAACTATTTACGCGAAACCTTCGCTAACATGTTGGCGCCAAATCTTAGTCCAGAAGCTATGCAAATTGAGGTAGTAGACGATAGTGCTAATAAACTTGCAAAAACAGCATTAAAAAACTAGAAGTATAAGGATATAGCTTATGTCTATGGGAGTCATTTACGTTGCTATTGGCAGTAAATATGTTACTGAAGCACTTAATTCAGCATCAAGCTTAAAGGACAAAGTACCCGGATTGGATGTTACCATCTTTTCAGATGAAAGCGTAAAAGCTCAGTGTATTGATAAATGCATAGTTATAGAAAGTTCTAAGAATGGATATCTAGATAAGATCGTGGGTATGTCTAAGTCACCATACGAGTTTACCCTATATTTAGATTGTGATACATATATATGCGATGATTTTTCTGAATTATTTACACTACTTAAAAAATATGATATAGGCGCAGCCGAAGCAGAAATAAGAGCAGGAAGTAATCTACTTGGTGAAGTTTATAATTATCAGGAAATTAAAGACATCGATGGTCAATTTGTCTTTCCAATATACAATTCTGGTGTGATTTTATATAAAAAGTCTCCTCAAGTCGACCAATTCTTTGCTGATTGGTTAACTTTAGCTGAGAGGCAAATGCAGGAAAAAGGAGTCGCTTATGGCGATCAACCTGCCTTTCAAACAACCCTTCACAAAAGTAATCTTAGGGAAGTCATTCTAACTCCTGAATATAACTGTCGATTCATTTTTCCTGTGTGTGTTTCTGGAAGAGTTAAAATACTTCATGGAAGACATTTAGATATAAAAACGGTAGCTAAAGAAATAAATAGCAGAATTAGTACTAGGATTTTTCATCCAAGGTGGGGATTAATTCCAGACGAAAAGGTGCAGTTGATAACAAAGGTCTTGAGTAAGTAAATTATAAAATTTGTAAAGCTTGCTGTGTACAAAATCTAGAGGTCTCTTCTTAAAGGAAGATTCAGGAATTAAGTTATGGAAATAGCTATAAGTGTCATCATTTGCACCCACAATCCTAATTTGTACTATCTTGATAAAGTATTAATGGCGCTAAAGTCTCAAACACTGGTGCTTGAGCAATGGGAGCTACTATTAGTTGATAATGCCAATAGACAGTTACTTTCTAAAGAAATTGACCTTACTTGGCATCCTCAAGCTCGTCACATTCGGGAAGAAGAATTAGGACTTACCCCAGCACGACTACGTGGAATTAAGGAAGCTCGTGGTCATCTACTAGTTTTTGTTGATGACGATAATGTTTTAGAGCAAAACTATCTAGAAGTAGCATTGCAGATTAGTAAAAATTGGTCTAATTTGGGTGCTTGGGGGGGAATTATCCAACCTGAATTCGAGCAACAACCTCCTGAATGGACGAAGCCTTATTGGATTCACTTGGCTATTAGAGACTTCGATCGAGATAAGTGGTCTAACCTAGCATATCAAAATGAAACGACTCCTTGTGGAGCAGGAATGTGCGTTCGCAAGGTTGTAGCAGAAAAGTATGCTGAATTATTACACAACGATTCGAGGCGATCGCAGCTCGATCGTCGGGGTAAGCAACTTATTAGCTGCGGAGATACGGATCTCGCTTTAACCTCTTGTGATATTGGTCTTGGCACAGGAAATTTCACTGCCTTAAAGTTAACTCACTTAATACCATCAAACAGACTGCAAGAGGACTATCTCGTGAAATTGCTAGAAGGTATAGGGTATTCCGTAATTATATTAGATTTTCTCAGAGGTAAAGTTCCTACACCTTTATCGTGGAAACGCAAATTATTCGCGCAACTTCAGCTATGGCAAATGTCTCAAAAAGATAGATTGCTTATTCAAGCCTTTCAAAAAGGAGAAAGTCGGGCACTCAAAGAAGTTTTAAATACTTAAATTATAGATAAAAAGTCAAGATTTTAGCTTATTTTGTCGTAATAATATTTATGCCGAAGAATACTGCTTCTACTCTTAAAGAACTTCCACCTCCACCACCAGGAAAATCAGGATGGCCTTGGACAGAAGAAATACAATCACTGCCAAAAAATACGTTAGCTCATACTAATTTACCTTTAATTAGTATTGTGACACCAAGCTATAACTACGGACATTTTATTGAAGAAACAATTCGCTCAGTCTTACTCCAAGGTTATCCTAACCTAGAATATATTATTATTGATGGTGGATCTACAGATAATACTATTGAAATTATTCGGAAATATGAGAATTATCTAACTTATTGGGTAAGCGAACCTGATAATGGTCAAACAGATGCTATTAATAAAGGATATCGATATTGCCACGGACAAATATTTACTTGGTTGAATGCAGACGATGCATATTTGAGTCCATATTGTTTACAAGAAGTCAGCCAACTGTACAATCAAGGTTATAACTTCATTGTTGGCGAATGTATTTATGAAAACTTAACTCAAAACCAAGTTAATATTGACGGTTTTAAAGGTAAGTCTACTCCCACTAATTTTAATCAATACTTAAAGTTTTGGTTAGGTAATTTTTTACCGCAACCCTCTGTTTTTTTATCTAAAAACTTTGCAGATAAGGGTTTCCCCCTAGATTTGAGTTTGTACTTTGTCATGGACTACCAATTCTTTTTAAGAGTTTTGAGTCAGAAACCAAAGACAATTTGGGTAGATCAAAAGTGGGTTAAAGCAAGCTTGCATGGCGATAATAAAACAATGCTTCCTCCTCACCAGAAAAAAGCTGAACTATTAGAATTCAGTAAAGTAGCAATAGCAGAGTCGAGTCGACTTCCTTGGATGGCTCGCCAAATAATTCAGATTGATATAAAAGATTATTTAATGCTCAGAGAGTTATTAGATCGAGACCCATCTCCAAATTTTCAGCAAGTAGTTACATTACTACAAAATAGACCTACATTATTACGATGGATTCTGGTTTGGAAAATTTTACTTAAATCTCTTGTTGGTTCGGTAGCTTATTCAAAAATTAAATCGCTTGCTCAAACAGGTAAATAGGAATCGAACCAACCAATTAAGATATTTTAATTAACTTAAAAGCTATTTTTATGAAAATTCTTTTTTGTAGTCAATGTAATTTAACTCGTTCTCTTGGTGGTGCTAAAGTTCTTGTGGAGCTAAGCGAAGAACTCAGTAAACTCGGTTGGGAATGTAAAGCAATTAGTCCATTGGATGTCAGTTCAGTCTCAGGCAAACAATTAACTTGGACTGCAAGACTGAAGCAGTATCCTGAATTTCTGCGGCAATATTTACAAGCACACGCTACGGAGTATGATGTTATAGACTACGATCACGAGTATCTGCCTTATCCTAGAAGTGAATTTTCTAGCCAAACTCTCTTCGTTGCTAGGTCAGTATTACTATTACATCACTTTGGGAAAATTCAAATACCTGAAGAGAGAACTTGGAAATCTAAACTACGCTCTTTTATCAAGAAAAAAGACAATAGCTATTTTGATAAAAGAATAAAAGCGGCACACACAACAATGTGCGAAGCTGATATTATCAATGTATCAAACAACCAAGACTATGATGAGCTAGTTCAAGCAGGTATCGCAAAAGAAAAAATTTATATACTCCCCTTTGGAATCAGCAGTAGTCGTAGGCAACTATTCGATGAAATATCTAGTTTTCCTCCCACAACTCCAACAGTAGCTTTTGTTGGTACATTTGATCCTCGCAAAGGTTCAGTTGAATTTCCAGAAATTGTTAAAGCAATTTGTACTCAGATACCTCAAGTCAAATTTCGCTTATTAGGAACTGCTGGATTGTATCAAACAAAAGCCGAAGTCTTGTCACAATTTCCTGCACACCTAAGAAATAAGCTCGAAATTATTCCTCATTTTTCCCCAGAAACCTTACCTAATCTTTTAGCCCCTTGTTCTGTTGGAATATTTCCCTCTTATGTTGAGGGGTTTCCCTTTGGCGTTCTAGAAATGCTAGCAGCATCTATTCCTGTAATTGCATATAACTCACCTGGTGCACCTATGATGCTACCGTCTGAATATTTAGTTCCACGTGGGGATAGTAAAAGTATGAGTGAGAAGGTCATTCATTTATTGTCGGATAGAGACAAGCTAATCAGTGCGCGAATTTGGGCTAAGCAACACTCTCAGCAGTTTAGTTGGCAAAAAGTTGCAGACCAAACTAGTCAAATTTATCTTGAGCAGTGGCATAAAAAGCAAGTTACAGGTGGCAACTGTACTCTCTTACCCATGAGTTCGTAAGATTTAAATAATACTCTTAAACTTGTTTTACTGATTAATTTACTTAACTATAACTAATCAAAAGGCGAGTGGTTATATGCAATTGCTATAGCATTGGAAGCTCGACAATAATATAGCGTCGCCAGTAGTTTCTCAAAACTATACCAATTTATAGATTTGTTGATAAAATTTAGCAATTGTTAGCAGGAGTCTTTGAGCGATCGCCTTTCATTAACTTATGCATCGCATTAGCTAAAAATGACTTTTTCATAACTTATATACGATCTTTTGGGGAATGAGAAGAATTGTATTTTTTTTGTTTATAAGCTAATTTTATACAAGATAAAAATAATAAGATCCTTTATCCACCTCCTGAGAAGTAGGCAACAAAAAACTAAAGTAAACACGATTAACCGCTGAGCAGCATGAAAATTGCTTTCATTACCGGCTGTCTAGAACCTGGTAGGGATGGAGTTGGTGACTACACGCGTTTATTAGCAGAGGAATGCATGCGGCAAAAGCATCAGTGCTGTCTAATTGCATTGAGCGATCGCTATTTACAACAACTCAATACAAATTCTCAGGAAACGGCTGAGTTTATGCTACGCTTACCTGCAAACATGCCTTGGGAAAACCGCGCTAAATACGCTCAACAGTTTTTAGCTAAATTCAATCCTGATTGGGTAAGTTTACAATTTGTACCGTACGGCTATCAAGACAAAGGAATTGTTGCAGAGTTCAGTCGTTGGCTACGTCTTATAGTGCAAGGGCGTAAGTTGCACGTCATGTTCCATGAATTATGGATAGGGGAAAACGTTGGCGCACCATTAAAAGAGAAGTTAGTCGGCAAAATTCAACGTTTTTTTATTTCTCGTGTAATAAAGAATCTTCAACCAGCAGTTATTCACACAAGTAATCCAGCCTACGTAATAATGTTGCAGCAGCTTGGAGTTTCAGCAAAATGTTTACCGCTGTTTAGCAATATTCCAATTTCAGCAAGGAACGCTGATGACTGGCTTTTGCCACAATTACGCGGTCTAGGATTAAAAATTTATCCAGGAAATCGAGATCAATTTTGGTTATTTGGGCTTTTTGGTACCATACATCCAGTGTGGTCAGCAGAACCATTATTTACTTACTTAAATCAAGCAGCAGTCCAACACGATCGCCAGATTATTATTCTCTCAATTGGACGATTAGGTTATGGCGAAATGCTTTGGAAACAAATATCTCAAAAGTATTGTCATCAGTTTAGCTTCTTACAATTAAATGAGCAACCACCTAGCAAAATATCAGAATTCCTTAACTCGATTGACTTTGGAATTTCTACTTCACCATATCTACTAGTTGGTAAAAGTGGTACGACTACTGCCATGCTAGAACACGGAATACCAGTGATCGTGAATCGCGATGATTTTAAACTATCATCAAATTTTGCAATTCATTATGAAGATCCACTTTTATACAGGATGGACGCTAATTTACCTAACGTCTTGATGAATCAGCTTAAGCGAAAAGCACCTTGTTTAAGATTGCGAGATATTACAAATAACTTTATCAGTGATTTAACTAGGATGAATGATTTGAAACCAGACGATTTGCCAAATTTAGTAACCAGTTTAACTACATGAAAATTTTGTTGGCATCTCATGTATTTTACCCAAGTATAGGGGGAATTGAAACGGTTTCCTCAATGCTTGCTCATGAGTTTGTAGAACTAGGACATGAAGTAAAATTAGTGACGCAAACTCCAGCGAGCGCCGAAAGTAACAAAAAATTTTCTTTTGAAATCATCCGCAAACCAAAACCACACCAACTTATTCAACTACTGAGATGGTGTGATGTTTTTTTCCAAAATAATATTAGCCTCCAAACCTGGTGGGCTACCCTCTTTGTTCGCAAACCCTGGTTTGTAACCCATCAAACTTGGATTAGGCGTGTTAATGGTAGTGTGGGTTGGCAAGATCGCGTTAAGTGCTTTCTGCTCGAGTTCGCTACTTGTATATCAATTAGCCAAAGTATTGCCAAGCACTTAAAAACACCGTCTATTGTTATCGGTAATCCATATCAGGATGACTTATTTTATGAACTACCAGAAGTAAGTCGCGATCGCGAACTTGTTTTTCTCGGTCGTTTAGTTTCTGACAAAGGCGTCGATTTACTAATTACTGCGTTAGGTAACTTAAAGAAAGAGTATAGCTTAACTCCTCGTTTAACTATCATTGGTGCAGGTCCAGAAGAAAACTTATTACGTAATTTAGCTGCAACATTAGAGGTATCTAGCCAAGTTAACTTTGTTGGGACTAAAACTGGTACAGAGTTAGTAAAGCTTTTAAACTCTCACAAAATTATGGTAGTACCTTCACGATGGAGTGAACCATTCGGTGTTGTAGCGTTAGAGGGAATTGCTTGTGGATGTGTGGTTGTTGGTTCAGAAGGAGGAGGCTTAAAAGATGCAATTGGTCCTTGTGGGATAACATTTCCTAATGGTGACGTGAAAGCCCTCACTCAAATACTCGCTAAATTATTAACTGATCGCCAGGCGTTAGCCGTTTATAGATCTCACTCTCATACACATTTATCGCAATTTAAAAAACAGTCTGTAGCCCAAGCATACCTAAAACTATTTGAGGGTGCTATTAAGTGATATTTGTAAGCCATCCAACAGGAAATACAAATGTTAGATCGGTACTAACAGCTTTAGAACAAGCAGAAATGTTAAGCTGTTTTCAAACAACAGTAGCCGCACAAACGTCCGATTGGTATCTACATTTGCTACCAAAGAAATTATGCAGCGAGCTACTAAGACGTAGTTACGATGTTCCCAAATCAAAAATAGTTACACGACCTTATAGAGAGTTAATTCGCCTTGGAGCGTCAAAATTACAAATTAATTTTTTTACACAACACGAGATAGGTTGGGCATCAATTGATTCAGTTTATCGCAGTTTAGATAGCTATGTTGCTAGGAGACTTTCTATTCGTCACAGTCAAAGTCGTCTCTCTGCTGTTTATTGCTACGAAGATGCTGCACTGCAAACTTTTAAAGCAGCCAAAACTTTAGGCTTGAAATGTTTTTACGACCTACCCATAGGTTATTGGCGCACGGGTCATATGATTCAACAAGAAGAAGCCAAGTTAAACCCAGAATGGGCATCAACGCTACAAGCAAATTTTGATAGTCCAGAGAAACTAGCTCGTAAAGATATTGAGCTACAACTATCAGACGTTATTTTTGTTGCTAGTAGTTTTACTAAACAAACATTACAGTTAGCTTTTAACTTAAAAGCGCCTATAATTTGTATTCCTTATGGAGCACCGCCAGTTAAGAGTATAGAAATGTCCAAACCAAGCTCGCAAAAGCTACGCGTTTTATTTGTAGGTAGTCTTAGTCAGCGTAAGGGTATTTCTTACTTACTTGATGCAGTAAACTTACTGGGGTCTCGAATAGAGTTGACATTGATCGGTAGAACGACAGGTTATTGCCCTCCTCTAGAAAAAGCCTTAAAAACTCATCACTGGATTCCATCGTTACCACACTACAAGATCTTAGAGGAAATGCAGCGTCATGATGTGTTCGTATTTCCTTCATTGTTTGAAGGCTTCGGTTTAGTGATATTAGAAGCTATGTCACAAGGATTACCTGTAATTACAACACCACACACTGCAGGACCTGATGTCATCACAGATGCTAAGGATGGGTTTATTGTACCAATTCGCTCAGCAGAAGCGATCGCCGCAAAATTAGATTTACTCGCCTCTGATAGAACATTACTCTTAGAAATGAGCCAAGCAGCTCAACAGAAAGCATCTCAATTTTCTTGGAAGAAGTATGGAGAGTCTTTAGTAGAAACTATTAATACTTGTTTGTAAATACCATTACAGTAATCAAAATGGCTAGCAGTGTTAATTTTTATCCCAAAATCAATTCAGACACTAAAAGCATTCAAATTTTAGTTTGGTTGTATTTTTGGTTACTTATATTTGAAGGCGCTTTAAGAAAGTGGATAGTCCCTCAATTGTCTACACCTTTACTAATCATTAGAGATCCAGTTCTGATAGGAGTTTATTTTCTTGCGCTCCGACAAGGGCTTTTCAAAAAAAATATTTTTATAAAAATTATTATTTTTATTGCTTTTATTACATTTTTAGGAGGGTTACTTACAGTTATAACTTCCGGTAGCAATTTATTTGCAACTCTCTATGGAGTCAGGACAAATTTTCTTCACTTACCATTAATCTTTTTAATGGCTAAAGTCTTTAACAAAGACGACTCACTTAAAATTGGTAAATGGATATTACTATTATCTCTGCCAATGGCAGTGTTAATGGTTTTTCAATTCAACGCCCCACCAGATGCTTTTATTAATAGAACTGCTGGAATGGGAGAAGGACAGCAACTGAGCTCAGCAATGGGAAGAATTCGCCCTCCAGGCACTTTCTCTTTTATTACTGGAGTTGCTCAATATTTTGCGCTTGTTGCCGCTTTTCTTTTCTATGGATTATTTGAAAGAAAAGTATATTCTAATTTATTACTTACTCTTGCTGGATTTGGCTTAGTTATTGGCTTAGCTGTGTCAGGTAGTCGCATAGCAGTTGCAGCAGTAGGAGTTGTGCTTTTATTTTTATTAGCTATTTTAATAATTAAGCCTCGCTTAGCTGCAAAATCCTACCAGTTTTTCCTCATAGCTGGTGTAATAGCTGTTAGTTTAAACTTTATTCCTATTTTCAGTGAAGGTATTGAAGTTCTAAGTTCAAGAGCTGAAATAGCTGGAGCACATGAGGCTAAAACTGGTGGTTTTATGGCTAGGTTTTTGAGGAGCTTCTTAAAACCATTTGAAAATATTGAACAAATTCCCTTACTCGGACACGGGCTAGGTATGGGAACAAATGTAGGAGCAGTTTTATCAACTGGAAAATTACAGTTTCTCTTAGCAGAAGGAGAATGGGAAAGGATAGTTCTTGAAAGTGGATTATTTTTAGGTTTACTGTATATTATGTTAAGGATATTAATTGCTTTTTGGCTTGGTAAAGTTTGTATTGAAAGTGTCTATACTAATAACAATATTTTACCCTTACTGATTTTTGGAAGCTGCATCATTGATATTTTAATAGGACAATTTGGAACGCCATCAACCTTAGGTTTTGCTGTATTCGGAGGCGGTTTGTGTTTAGCAGCTTGTCGCGATCCTTTGTCAAAAAGAATGGCGAAAGAATCTAAAAACTAAAATGAAAATTTTATTAATTGGTAACTATTTACCCGATTGTCAAGAAAGTATGCAGCGGTTTGCAGATATGTTGCATACTGGTTTGATCCAACTAAATTATGAAGTACGCCTGCTTAAACCACAGCCTTTTTTTGGGAAACTAAAAGTATCTAATCAAGGATTAAGTAAATGGTTGGGCTATGTAGATAAGTTTGTGTTGTTTCCTCAAACAATACAGCAAGCAATAACGTGGGCAGATATTGTCCACATCTGCGATCACTCCAATTCAATTTATACGAAGTACTTACAGCGCGTACCACACGTAGTAACTTGTCATGACTTATTAGCAGTTCGCTCTGCGCTTGGTGAAATTAAAGAAAACCCCACAAAGTGGAGTGGTAGGAAATTACAGCAGATGATTCTAAGAGGACTTGAGCGATCGCAGCGGATAGTTTGCGTTTCTCAACAAACAAAAAAAGATTTGTTACGTATAACTTCTATTGAGCCGAGTACTATTTCTGTGATCTACGATGGTCTAAACTATCCATACGCCCCTGTACCCAAGGTCGAGATGTTTGCGCGTTGTCAGGCGCTGGGTATTGATATCAATTTCCCATTTTTGTTGCATGTTGGCGGAAACCATTGGTATAAAAACCGCTTAGGTGTTTTAGCAGTATTTCACCATCTCAAGCAACATAACTCAAATATATTTTTAGTTATGGTTGGCAAGCCCTTTACTTGGGAAATGCAGCAATTTATTCAAGAGCGAGGTTTAGAAACTCACGTCAAAGAATTAGTGGCAATAGAAAATAACGACTTACGAGCACTATATTCGGCGGCGACAGCTTTACTATTTCCTTCACTACAAGAGGGTTTTGGTTGGCCAATAGCTGAAGCGCAAGCATGTGGTTGTCCTGTAATCACCTCGAATCGTCCACCAATGACAGAAGTCGCTGGTAATGCAGCAATTTATATTGATCCAGAAAATCCCAAAGCAGCAGCTCAGGAGATAGCTCAACACCTACCAACTATATCAAAACTCAAGCAAGCCGGATTCGTTAATGTACAACGATTTGCACCACAAAAAATGCTTGAGTCTTACATTGATGTTTATCAGGAGATTTGCAAGTGAAAATTCTGCAAATCATATCGTCCGTAGAGCCTAGCGGCGGGGGACCAGTAGAGGCGATCGCCCAACTCGGTCAAGTTTTCTTGCATCAAGGACACGCGGTCGAAGTTGCTTGTCTCGATCCGCCAGATGCACCTTGGTTGAAGACGTTTCCTTTAAAAGTTCACGCTTTAGGACCAGGAATAACAGGCTATGGCTATTCGCCAAATTTTGTACCGTGGTTAAAACACAATGCTGGTAATTATGATTGTGCGATCGCCAACGGTATTTGGCAATATTCAAGCTTTGGTACGTGGTTAGCCCTACAGAAAACAAGCACGCCTTACTATGTCTTTACCCACGGAATGCTCGATCCCTGGTTTAAGCGTACCTATCCACTCAAACATCTCAAAAAATGGTTTTACTGGCCTTGGGCAGAATACAAAGTTCTGCGCGATGCACAAGCTGTATTATTCACTTGTGAAGAAGAACGCATTCTAGCTCGCCAATCGTTTTGGTTATACAAATGTCGCGAGATAGTTGTTAACTTTGGTACTGCTGCGCCTGAAGGAAATCCTCTAACCCAGCGCCAATTTTTTCTTAATCGGTTTCCCCAGCTACGCGGTAAACGTTTATTATTGTTTCTGAGTAGAATTCACGTCAAAAAGGGCTGCGATCTTCTCATTAAATCTTTTGCCAAAGTAGCCCACTTAGATAATTCACTACATTTAGTCATTGCAGGTCCCGATCAAACAGGCTGGCAATCCGAATTACAAAAAATAGCTGAAACTCTAGGTATACAACAAAAAATCACCTGGACAGGAATGCTCTCAGGAGATCTAAAATGGGGAGCCTTCTATGCATCTGAGGTTCTCGTACTTCCTTCCCACCAAGAAAACTTTGGCATTGTTGTTGCAGAAGCATTAGCTTGTGGTGTTCCAGTGCTAATTTCTAACAAAGTTAACATCTGGCGAGAAGTAGTTACAGAAGGCGCGGGCTTAGCTGCAAATGACGATTTAGAAGGTACTACTCAGCTACTTCAGGATTGGTTAGCCCTGTCACCAAACCAACAGCAAGTAATGCAGCAAAATGCGCAAAGATGCTTTCTCAAGCATTTTGAAGTCAACCAGTCTGCACAATCACTGATAAAAATCTGGAAGAGTCAAGGTACTCAACGGTGAGAAAACTCAATTTTTCACTTAGAGAAGTTATAAACGATACTAATATGGAGAATAATTAGTTATGCGAATCACCATTGTCCAAGGAGCTTTTTTACCAGTTCCTCCGCTCATGGGCGGTGCAGTGGAAAAAGTTTGGTTTGCGCTAGGTAAAGAATTTGCCCAAAGAGGACATCAAGTCACTCATATTTCACGTTGTTATGAAAATCTACCTCAAGACGAAATAATCGATGGCGTACGCTATTTACGCGTCGCAGGATTTGATACTCCTAAATCAATAACAACTTTAAAGTTTTTCGATTTCATCTATTCTTTACGAGTACTAAAAATTTTACCAAAAGCTGATATTTTAGTAACAAATACTTTTTGGTTACCAATTTTATCAAGAAATCTAGCACATGGTCTAGTTTACGTTCATGTAGCCCGCTACCCTAAAGGTCAAATGAAACTTTACAAGCACGTTGCACGACTACAAACTGTTTCAAGTCCAATTGCTGAAGCTATCAAACAAGAAGCTCCACAAAGTATTTCAAAGGTTCGTGTTATTCCTTACCCGCGACAAGAAAATATTGGTATTCATCAGCAGCAACCTTTAAATAAGCAAGAAAAAAATATTTTATATGTTGGAAGAATTCATCCAGAAAAAGGAATAGAAATCTTAATTCATGCTTTTCAAAAACTTGTTAGTTTTGGTTGTCATGACTGGAAATTAGTTGTTGTTGGTCCTTGGGAGACCAAACTAGGAGGAGGTGGCAATACCTATTATCAACATTTAAGAAACCAGGCTCAAGCGCTAGGTGATAAGATAGAATGGGTTGGTTCAGTTTTTGACCCTCTAAAATTACAGTCTTATTATCGTCAAGCGAAATTATTTGTTTATCCCTCACTTGCTGAGCGAGGAGAGACATTTGGTTTGGCAGCTCTAGAAGCAATGTCTCATGAATGTGCTACTCTTGTTTCTAATTTAAAGTGTTTTCAAGATTATATTACAGACGGTAAAACAGGATTCATTTTTGACCATCAGTCTAAAGATCCAGTGGCAACATTAGCTGAAAAGATAAAAATGCTAATTAGTTCACAAAGCCAACTTGAAAAGATAGGTCATAACGGTTATAAAAAATCTTTAGAATATACTCTCCCTCGCATAGCTGACCTTTATCTTTCTGACTTTACATCCTTAATTCAAGTATGACTACCACAGATATTAAAGTACATCAACAAACTTCTCCTTATAATTCACCTTGGTCTTTCTCAGAGCGAGTTGGTCTACTAATTTGGCATATTTGTTGGACACTTTTTTGTAGTTGGACTCCTAAACCCTTAAATTCATGGAGATTATTATGGTTACGTCTATTTGGATGTAAAATCTCTGGAAAACCTTTTGTTCATCAGCGGGCAAGAATTCAAATACCTTGGAATCTGAGTTTAGGCGATCGCGCTTGTCTTGGAGATAGAGCTAATGCTTATTCGTTAGGCTTAATCGAGATTAAAAATGCAGCTACCGTAGCTCAAGAAGCTTACCTTTGTACAGGAACTCATGATTTTTCCAAGCCAAATTTACCACTAGTAACTGCAAAAATAATCATTGAAGAAGATGCTTTTATTGGTGCTCGTGCTTTTATTATGCCTGGCATAAAAATCGGTAAAAAAGTAGTTGTTGGTGCTTGTTCTGTTGTGACAAAAGACCTTCCAGAGAACACAATTTGTGTAGGACAGCCATGTCAACCAATAAAGTATAGACCAACAAATGATAGTTAATGATTCTATTCGTCTAGCTGGCGAATTATTTAAATAGACTATATATCTAAGAAATATATGAAAAAGCAAATTGTATTAAATAATATCGTGCAAGCAAAGCATGAATATTCAAAATTAGTAATCATTATTTTAACATTTAACTCAGAAAATTCAATTGGTGAAGTAGTAAATTCGTGTTACGAAATTGCTTCTAAGATTTTAGTAGTAGATTCTTATAGCTCTGACAATACAGTTGAAATTGCCAAAGATTTAGGTTGTGAAGTAGTACAACATGAATTTGAGAACTATTCTAAGCAAAGAAATTGGGCACAATCCTATGCATCATTATCTCCAGAAGAGTGGGTATTACACATAGATAGTGACGAGGTTGTATCTCCAGAATTAGCTAGTAGCATCCGTACAGTTATGAGTAGTCCCGATAAAGAATATGACGGATATTTAGTACGCAGACTCTCTTACTTTTTGGGTCATCCCATTAGATTTGGACATATTAATCCTAGTTGGCACTTAAGACTGTATAAAGCAGGAAAAGGAATTTGTGAAGATAGGCTTTACGACCAACATTTTATAGTTCCTGGTAAGACTGGTAAGTTACAAGGAATGCTTTTAGATTTACAGTTAACCACGATTGAAAAATGGACAGCCTCACATAATAAGTGGTCAAGTGCTGAGGCTTTAGAATTTATCTATTCTCGTAATGTTGATAAAACTCAGACACTTCCTGCTTCATTGCAGGGAGATTTAAGGATGCAAAAAAGATGGTTGAAGAATAACCTATACTATCGCAGCCCTGTTTTATTAAGAGCATTTGCGTTCTTTATTTATAGTTATTTTCTCCGCTTAGGATTCCTAGATGGAAAAGTAGGATTAATTTATCATGTATTACAAGCATTCTGGTTTAGGTTTTTGACAGACGCTAAAATTGTTGAGAGGCAAATGTCTATATCTAAAAAAGACAATTAAATTTCAGCAAAATAATTCATAAGTGTATCTACTGAAATAAGATTGAAGAAAATATCAAATAGTTTTGATTTTTAAGTAGAACTACAGTTACACAGACTTGCTTATAATTATTAAGCTTGGCTGACAAAGTCAAGTTCTTAATTTTGTGTTCTATTGCTTGCATGGATGTTATGGCGATCGCTTGTATTGCCAAACCTTGAATAGAACATAAATCTTAAATTGTTAGTTTCTAAAAGCACATGTCTGTTTCTCGTCGTCAAATTATTAAGTTAGCTAGTAGTTTTGTTGCTGGAGCAGCCGTTTTTGGTGTACAAAAAAGAGGAACTGCGATTGATTTACAAAGCTGGCAGCGCAAGGCGATTGCAAAAAGACCTATGCAATCTCACAATAAATGGGTTGAAAAAATTCTTAATAGTGACGGCACGATAAACTGGCAGATGTACACTTATGTTGCCAATAATTACAATCGTCGCGACATAATCGACTATAGGCTTGGTCCCGACTATAACTTTTATCACTCTAGTTCGGAAAACATACCTAAACTATGGGGAGCAACTAACGACGGTTTTATTGGTAACTGCAGCACTGTCAAAGCTGGTAGTAGTATCGGTAATAGCGACTGGTTTGCTATGTCCGGTCAGTTAATATTTTCGCCAGATTCTACTGCCCCAAGCGAATACCAGCCAGGAGTAATGCGGGCACGAAATGGTTCGATTTATCTTTTTGCTGGTGCCAGCCCTGAATATTGCTTTGATATGCGCGTTCAATGGACTCCTGATGCTGGTAATTATTACAACACTAACCCAGATGTGGCTGTGCAACAGCAATCGTGGAAAAAAGCTTCTGGTGGTAGTGTACCCGCACCGCCCATTGCCACAGTCCGGACAAAAGCATCAGCTGGGGTAACTGGCTTTTTACTTTTTACAAATGGATTAATCGGTGCCACTGGTACAGGCAATGATGGATATATCGGTTGCTGTAGTAATCCCTTGCCATATCCATTTGTCAGGTTACCTAAAGGTAAAGTACCAACATCTGGAGCGATTACACCCAATAATGAATTTTTACTTGTGACCGTTTGGGATACGGTTAATCGTAAAGGTCAAGTTGCTGTTATTGCCATCAAAGGTTTTGTTGTCACGTCTAATAATTTATATCTTTGGGGATTCCCTAACTGGCCTACGATCGAGAAGATGAAGATCCTTGGTTACGTAGACTTGCCCTTTGCTGCCCCAACAGCAATTCAAACCTCCATAGATATGCCGAGTAATTCCGGTCGCGGTCACGGCGATAACTACTTTATGGATCTGAACTCTCAAGCCGAGCGCGATACCTGGTACAACTGGAGTGGTAGCTTCTACAAAAAAACTGCACGCTGCGGTTACGCAGTGGTCATTTCGCGTGCAGAAAATCGAGCAGCTTTTATAGACTTACAACCGCTATTGCAGTACTACCGCAAAATGTACTTTACCACTCAAGCAAACTACGACCAGACGAAGAATGAAGGTGCGGCTTTTGATCGATGGCCTTACACATTCTCGCACGCACCTGAGCAAAAACCAAAAGTGGTCTCAACAATTGTTGTGAACAAACCGACTGCAGTTGCTGCAGGGTTACCTTGGTGTACCATGTACTGGCGCGATCGCAACCATGTTTTTCAGGAAAATGCTTACATTGCAACAATGGATGGTGAGTTGCGTATTTACAAAGTAGGCAATCTCATGACTACTGCTCCTGCGGGTACCATTGGTCAGCCTTTTAAGATTGTAAAAATTGGCAAAAACCCAACTAACATTGACTATGGTCGGGGTGGGGAAGTTGGTAACGACCTGTTTGTGAACTGTCGAGGAGACAAAACCATTTACTATCTATATTACGACGGTAGAATTCATGCCCGCCTCCGCGATGCTCGATTGCAAGACCCAGTATATGTTGCCGTATCGAGTAATGGTCGGGATAAATACAATAGTCCAATTTTATCAATTATGGATTTTCGCGGAAAACAGGTAGTGAACTATCGGTATCAAAATGATGTACCTGAAGCACTTCGCACTCCAGTAGGCAATCCTCCTGGTACTTCTGTCTTTGAATATGGCTATGCAACGCCTTTACCTGGTCAACCCTTTATGTTTACTTCGGCAGAGGTAATTTGACACTAAGGACTGTTAATAGTTAATAGTCAAGGCATTAAATTTTAACTGAATTGTAGGAGTTACTCAGCGATCCCACACCACCGCGTGTGGGATTTTTAGTTAAGTTTTTTTAAATTAGTCATAGAAATAGATCTCTGATGCGCAGAGAAAGTCTTGGATGACTAACATCTGATCTTCCTATGATCTAATAATGAGATTGCCTACTTGTATAAATTAGTAAAGCAAAATAAGCTTTTTAACAGTTGAAAACTACTCCTTCTGTACAGTTATTTAGCGATCGCTACTACACAAGTCTTTATAGTTTGCGCTTGATAAATAATTGCTCAAAGCAGAACGTCGCAGAACGGCTTAAGCATCACCTACCCATAACGAAAAAGCTTGCCTTGAGAACATTTTGGACATCCATGTGCAGCCGACCAATCACTTTTAGTTACGCACAGCAACTTTATTCGCCATCAACATAAGACGATGAGCTAGGCAGAAACCTCTGCGTTGATTTATGCAAATTTTCACAAATTGACGAAAATCTATGATGCGTATACTTATATACGGACTTAACTATACCCCTGAATTGACCGGTGTTGGAAAATATACAGGAGAGATGGCGGAGTGGCTTGCAGCGCAAGGACATGAAGTTCGAGTGGTGACAGCATTACCTTATTATCCAGCATGGCAAATAGACCCCCGTTTTTCCCCTTGGCGTTACTGTACTGAGTCTATTAAAGATGTCAAGGTATGGCGCTGTCCTTTATGGGTTCCGCAAAAACCAACAGGATTGAAAAGAATTTTACATCTAGCCTCTTTTGCGCTCTCCAGTCTTCCTGTTGTTTTGTGGCAAGGATTAACCTGGCAACCTGACATTGTGTTTGTGGTGGAGCCTGCTTTTTTCTGTGTCGTAGGTGCATTGCTTGCTAGTCGTATCAGCGGTGCTAAGGCGTGGCTGCACATTCAAGATTTTGAAATTGATGCAGGCTTCGACTTGGGACTTTTACCATCTTCAGGAATAATTCGCTCCTCGATATCAATCATCGAGCGTTGGCTGACAAATCGCTTCGATCGCGTCTCTACAATCTCTGAACGGATGCTGGAAAGACTCAAGTCTAAAGGAGTGTTCGCACAAAAATGCGTTTATTTTCCTAATTGGGTAGATACAACAAAAATTTATCCTCTACCAAACTCGAGTCTCCTGCGCCAAAAATTGGGGATCGCATCAGATACGTTCGTTGCCTTGTACTCCGGTAGTATGGGAGAAAAGCAAGGGCTAGAAATTTTACTAGCTGCTGCACAACTACTCGCTACTGACTATCCCAATATACTGTTTGTCTTATGCGGCGAAGGCTCTGCTAAAGAGCAACTACAAAAATCGGCAAAAAAATTGCCAAATGTGCGTTTTTTGAATCTACAACCTGTTGATAAACTTAACGATTTATTAAATCTTGCCGACGTTCACTTATTGCCTCAGTTATGTAATGCTGCAGACTTAGTCATGCCTTCCAAACTGCAAGGTATGTGTGCTTCAGGAAGACCAGTAATCGCTACTGTACTTCCAGATACTCAAATTGCTCAAGTTCTACAAAATTGTGGTCTTACAGTTATGCCAGGAGATACTACAGCTTTAACTGAGTCAATCATTTATCTTGCAACACACCCAAAACGATGTCTAGAATTAGGTAAAGCTGCACGTAAGTTTACCATTAATAATTGGCAACAAGCAAAAATTTTGCAACAGCTAGAACAAAAGTTTGATTTGCTATGCTTGACGCCAAAGCTTGAGATCGATGGCGCGCGGCTAGAGCAATCCTTAAAATCTGATTAATTAGTCTACCGTTAAACCTGGAATACGGTTAAGTTCTCATAGACATTCTTCTCAACTTTACAATCAGGGTGATTATGACATACACTACGAGCTGTCGAACTATCGTAAAAAGTCATCGCATTTCTGAATTAGTTGGTAAATACCTTCTATCCAGAAATAATATTGATTGTTAAAATTTTAGCTAAAAATAACTCTAAATATTCTACTGTAGGAAAAAAACATTGAGACTTAAATGATAATTACCCAATTTAAACACCGTATAAACTTTTAACTTTGATTTTTGGTAAAAACCGGTAAATGACTTAAACCTGAAGACACAGTAGCAAATTTAAGTATACTGGATTCATTTTTATAGTGCGTAACTTCCCTAATGTATTCTAAAATCATGTTCGGATGAGTGAAATATAGAGAGTCATTTTTAATGAGCGATCGCCGTTGCAAGGATTGTAAAGCTTCTAATACAACTCTTGTCGATAATCCAGGCAAGTGCTTTTCATCTAGCTTGAGTAAATGCCATTGTTCTTGATAATTTGTTAACCACAGTAGTACTTGCTTTTCGTGGTTTGACAGGCGATTAAACTGCTGTTCTAACAAATCCCAAATTTCACCAAAGACGATTCGACCTTGAGACAAAAACTCAGAAACGCCTTGTTTATATATGGATTGAATTGATGTTGCTGCAATTTTTAAGGCAAGTGGATTACCTGAATAGCAATTACTTAACTTTTGTAATTCTTCATCAGTACAAACCAAACCTTTTGCTTTTAAAACTTCGCAAACTGGCTCCAAAGATAAACCACCCAACTGTAGCGATCGTACTGGTAAACTATAACCTTCTTTGACATTCAAACTACTAGGCATTTCCCTAGTTGTCAGTAACAAGCAGCTTTGATGTTTTTCATCTGCTATTTGTCTTAATAGTTGACCATATCCTTCGTATTTACAGCGATAGTGTCCAGCTTTTTTGCCACTTTCTAATACCGATTCATAGTTATCTAGGATCAGTAAACAACGATGTTGTCTAAAGTAATTCATTAAAGTTGCTAGTAATCCATCTACTGTTTGGGGTAAATTTACTGTTGGCTGTGGCGATAAAAATAAGATAATTTCTGTTAACAGTTCTTTAATAGGTTGAGCATTGCGTATATTGCGCCAAATAAGATACTCAAACTCATTTTGCATCTGTTCCACACAAACTGCAGCTAAAGATGTTTTGCCAATACCTGGCATACCATAAAGCGAGACTAAACGACAGCGATCGCCAATAATCCACTGCTTGATAATACCTATTTCACTGGTACGACCAAAAAAACTAGAAATGTCGATAACTTCTTTCCGATCTTGCTTTTGATGTGTTAAGTGCTGTTGGCAAGTAGCTAAATTTAATTCAGGTAACTGGTTTTCTAACTTTGGATATGTTTTAGTTAATTTGTATTGATTGATAACTCGCTGGAAGTTAGTTTTTGTAATCTTTTGACCAAAAGCTTTTGAAAGCAATTGCCACAGTTTATGCCCGACATCTCTTATGTATCCTAGTTGATATCCAGAGTTTTTGGCAATTTCTTGGTAAGAGCAACCCTCCCAGCATTGACGAAATACAATTTCTTGTACTTTACTTAAACCACCTTGCTGGGTAACTCTGTCGACTATTTCTAATGCTTCTTCTACTGATATTTTCATTGTCTTCAAGGATATTTTTTAAGTTTTCAGTACTTATTTAGTAGAATTTTCTTAACTTAACAAAACTTTACAATTAGGCAGGCTAGACGACAAGCAGTAGTGTTCGCTAGCTTTTGAAGATAAAAGTCTTACATCCTAGCACGTCGCTCCTAATGTAAATTTTCTTACGCAACTAAATATTTATTAACCCAAGTCAATTGATAAACATTTATTTATTATTCAAGTCACTCAAATTCAAATTGCTGAGATTTGAATTTCAATTAAGCTAGATAAAGTCATACAACAATTAAAAAGTATCGCGGTTTATCTATACAGCATATAAGTAAATCCTATAAATTTAATAAAGACATCTTAACTTTACATTTGCTAATCTCTTTCTAGTTTACTTGTACTAAATGCACAAGTACTGCAAAGATAGTTTATTCCTTTGCAACATACTTTTTTTTAAAATGTTATTTTTAGTATGTTTTATATCTTGTCTTTATCACATATATTAATATGTTGTCAAATCTATTATGTTAAAGATTACATCACAAAACCTAAAGAATGTTGTATTACAAAATACGAAAAGTATGATAACTGTAAACAAATAAATAGAAATAAATTTCAATAGAACTTTTCCTATCAATATATACTAAAGTAGTACCTAGTAGCTATTTTCCTAAAAAAACTCTATAGCGCGTTGTTGAAACATTTACAACAGCTAGTAATTTATTATTGACAGTCGACGTTTACCAAATTACACAAAAGATGATTTTTTGACTGGCGATACGATTGCTCTCGAAAGTCAATTTTTCTCAGGATAGGGGAATTTTAGCACTAAACCATATGTTGTTGACTGCAGAACGCAGTGTACTGTTCCCAGGTATTACCAATATATCGTTTTTATATATTTGCTTTGCAGTCGACCGATACATATCCATAGTCAGTTATGAGCTATCCTTAGTAGATATTCCTAACTCAAAAACCTCAACAATTGAGCGAACAATACACAGAAGTTCAACTCTGATGGAAGAGCGTTCGCCGCATAAAGGCAATCAACTATCAGATATCTCAAGAAAGTGCAAAAATATAAGCGCGAGTGAAGTTTAGCTGTGGTTGCTTCTATGGATGTAGTGGGAGAAATGGCAAAAATTCAGATTAAGGATAGACTGCAACTTGGTTTAGCAGTATTAAGCGCAAAGGCAGTTACCTTTGGAGTGCGATCGCTGAAACTTGGTGCAGCAAGTGTCTTACCAGGCGAAATCGCTCGTCGCCTACAACCGCAGCTACTACAATTACTCAGTCGCCAAGTTAAGCAGGGAGTGATTTTGATCGCCGGAACCAACGGTAAAACGACAACATCGCTACTGTTGCGCACAATGCTAGAACGTCAAGGGAAGCGCGTTGCGCACAATGCAACTGGTGCAAATTTAGAAAATGGCTTAATCAGTGCTTTACTTGCAAACACTAATTTGGTAGGTACGCTCGATGTCGATTATGCAATTTTAGAAGTCGATGAAAACGTTGTTCCTAGAGTTTTAGCAGCAATTGAACCGAAGATCATTTTGTGCTTAAACTTATTTCGCGACCAACTCGATCGCTATGGTGAAGTAGACGCGATTAGTCAGCGCTGGAGTAAGGCGATCGCCACGCTACCGCCAGATACAATCATTATTCCGAATGCCGACGATCCAACGCTTTCTTACCTAGGTCAACAACTGCCGCAAAAAGTCCTTTTCTTCGGTTTAAGCGAACCCGAACAGTATCTTGAGGAGATTCCCCACGCTGTAGACTCGATTTACTGTCCTAACTGCGGGCATTCGCTCGATTACAAAGGAGTTTATCTATCGCATTTAGGAGATTTTCACTGTCCCAACTGCGGCTTTCACAAAGCACCTGTTGCAATTAACAGCCAAGAATATCCCCAAATTTTAATTGGATTATATAACAAGTACAACACTTTAGCCGCAGTCTTAGCCGCGCAACAACTTGGCGTTGATGAAGCAACAATCCGCGATACAATCAACAATTTTCAAGCAGCCTTTGGACGCGCCGAAGAATTACACGTTAACGGCAAACACGTACGCATTCTGTTATCTAAGAATCCTGTAGGAATGAACGAAACAATTCGCGCGGTGAACCAAGTACGGCAACAAACGCCCTCCGCACAACTAGCACCAGTGTTGTTCGTACTAAATGATCGCATTCCTGATGGCACAGATGTCTCGTGGATTTGGGATGTCGATACCGAAAAACTCGTCGCCCAAGGCGGAACATTCATTGTGAGCGGCGATCGCGTTTATGACATGGCGCTACGATTGCGCTACTCACAGCCAGAAGATAACAGTCTGCAACTCATCGTCAAGGAAGATTTACGCGAAGCGATCGCAACTGCATTAGAGCATACCCCACGCGATCGAACACTGCACATTCTCCCCACCTACTCAGCAATGCTTGAAGTGCGAGAAATCCTCACAGGGCGTAAGATTCTATAAGTCATTACTATATTTCACCAATTACCCATTACCGATTACCATCCCACAACGTAGCCTGAATTTTATGAACCAAGAACAAATCGAACTGACAATCGGCTGGTTGTATCCCACCTTGATGAGTACTTACGGCGACCGGGGTAACGTGATTTGTCTGCAAAAACGCTGTGAATGGCGTGGATACACAGTTAAAATCTTACCACTAGATGAAAATGCCACAGCCGCAGACTTTCAGCGCGTTGATATCATTGTCGGTGGTGGTGCGCAAGACCGACAACAAGAAATTGTCATGCGCGATTTACAAGGTACGAAAGCCGCAGCACTCCGCGAAAGAATTGATAGTGGAACTCCTGGCGTGTTTACCTGCGGTGCGCCGCAATTACTCGGACACTACTACGAACCTGCACTAGGACAACGAATCGAAGGCTTAGGATTATTTGATTTTGTCTCTGTACATCCTGGTGCAAACGCCCGCCGTTGTATTGGTAATCTCGTTGTCGAAGTCACTGCTCAACGATTAGCACAAGAACTCGCAGCCATTTGCGGTTCCCCTACATACCTAATCGGCTTTGAAAATCACGGGGGACGCACCAAGTTAGGACAAGTCGAACCTTTAGGGCGCGTTGTCCAAGGTTTAGGTAACAACGGCGAAGATGGAACAGAAGGTGCATTTTACCAAAATGCGATCGCTACTTATTCACACGGTCCATTATTGCCCAAAAATCCCTTTGTCGCCGACTGGCTGATTCAAACTGCATTGCGGCAAAAATATCAAGCTCCAATCGTGCTGAAACCTCTCGAAGATCCTTTTGCTACCCAAGCAAGACAAGCAATGTTTCAACGCTTACGTATTAATGTCCCTACTGGATAAGAGTGGTTAGAAATCTCAATGAAAATTTTGGTGACAATATCACAATAATCAAAGGAAAAGTTAGGACGATCGAAAAGCCTAGAAACCTTGCTTTAGCTTTTAGCCCTGACTTCTGCTATACTTTACATTCTTGGGGAAGCGGAAAATAATTTGAGTTAGAGTTGATAAGCTTTATTACCACTTTGCAAAGTTATAAATTGGGTCAACTCAAAACTCTCAAGATGACAATGTACAAAGTGTCACCCTTGCTCCTCTTGCTCATAATTAAAAATCTTAGACTTATTTGTGTGAGGAGTGAACTGGATTGAAAAGGCTCTTGGGATCGAAACACGGAAAGTTCCCAAGAGCTTACTCTTTTGTTTTATGCGTTTTATGCAGTGGCTGCTACGGGTAATTTTGTCACTTTCTACGCTATCCACGACCCAGGAATTTTCGTTACTTCCTCAAATCCATGCTTTTTAAGCAGACTCGCTGTAATTGAAGCACGGAAACCGCTACCGCAATATGTTGCTATTTCTTATATTCCTCTAAATGAGCTACAAAGATATGCTTTGCTCTTGGAGCAGTACCATTTTGATATTCATCATCACCGGGAACATCTAGCACCAAGATACCAAGATTGTCTATGTGTTGGTGCAACTCGTGTACTATCCGCTCAACAACGTACTGTAAAGGTGAACCCACATTCGCCAAGTTGTCATGCCATCATGCAGATAACCACCTAAACGAGCGTACCCAAGGCGAAACCATGTTCAGTCGCAAGTTTTACATCACATTCGCTTTCCATAACCAGTAACACAGTTTTGTCAGGATCGATCGTCTAGTCTAGCTAGTTGGAAAACTCTGAACCCAGTGCAATATCGAACGCGCATCGATTACCGTAACGTTTGGTTGTTGCATCGCGTGTTGAAATTCTTTCGGTGTTAATGGTTGCAATCTAGGAACGCAGACCATCACTTCAGCACCTTTAGCGTTTACTTTCTTAAGACGTGCATAGTAATGTGGTGGTTCTGGTATGTCCCGACCGCCCACTCCACAAATTCAGTTTAGCTACGTTCCTGCAACGCAGGATTGTAAATAGCACTCGTTACTAATTATACTATGGCAGCGATCGCTGATTGACTTAACGTACGCTAAACCTGCACCATGTAATCATATAGTGAGATATATCTCAGGTAAGGTTCGTACCAAACGAGCCAGGCGGTTAAACTTGCGGTTGTGGAGATTTACGCGATCGCTGCATCAAAATCGTGTTATTATATGAGTAATTGGCTATATAACAATTTCTAATTTACTATGACACAGCAATCAAGCAAAGCAAAGCAAATTACAGATGAAACCTCTTTGCTATCGCCAGCAGCGTTAGGGCTAGTCGCTGAGTTCTTTAAGGTTCTATCTGAAGTGAGCCGTTTGCAAATTGTTTGCTCGCTCAAGTCAGGAGCCAAAAATGTCAGCGAGATAATTGAAGCAACAGGGTTAGGACAAGCTAACGTCTCCAAGCACCTAAGAATCCTTACGCAAGCAGGTATTGTCTCCCGCGAGCAGCAGGGTGTATGCGTTTACTACGAAATCGCTAATCCCATTTTATTTGACCTTTGCGAGATGGTTTGTGACGCACTCTCAACTCAAATCTCTCAGCAAAGCGAACAACTAGAGCAGTTAAGTTTGCTTCGCTCTTGATACAGCGTTAGTACGTACAAAAATTACCAGTATGGTAAAGTTGCTATTTTTGTCTTTTTTGTTTACTATATAGTAATATAATAATTGATCGAAAGATATTGCCAATGGTTTTTATAATCTAGGCGCACAGTACTGAATTCTCAACAATCGGAGTCAACGCAGA
Organism: Chroococcidiopsis sp. TS-821; assembly: GCF_002939305.1. NCBI lineage: Bacteria > Bacillati > Cyanobacteriota > Cyanophyceae > Chroococcidiopsidales > Chroococcidiopsidaceae > Chroococcidiopsis > Chroococcidiopsis sp. TS-821. Next base: position 256,246 of record NZ_MVDI01000004.1, read on the forward strand.
TGCTATTTCGTCAACTATTCGATCAAAATACTGGAACCTATACTTATCTAATTGCCTCTCAATCAAAAGACGCAGTACTTGTCGATCCCGTTGTGGAGCAAGTCGAGCGCGATCGCAAGCTGATTGAGGAACTCGGTCTAACATTACGCTATTGTCTCGAAACTCACATTCACGCTGACCATATCACGGGGACTGCAAAACTTCGCGAACTCACAGGTTGTCAGGGAGTTGTCCCCGAAAACGCAAATGCAACTTGTGCAGATCGCTTTATTCGAGACGGAGAAACATTGCAGATTGGTGATGTTCGCATTCAGGCGATTGCAACTCCTGGACATACCGATAGCCACTTCGCCTATCTCATCAACGACACGCATTTATTAACCGGCGATGCACTGTTTATTCGCGGTTGTGGGCGCACCGATTTTCAAAGTGGTAATGCAGGAACGTTGTACGACTCGGTAACACAGCGACTATTCACTTTACCAGACGACACGTTAGTTTATCCAGGACACGATTATCGCGGACACACAGTATCCACGATTGGAGAAGAAAAGCAGTGGAACCCGCGATTTGTAGGACGCACGCGCGATAGTTTCATCGAGTTTATGAATAATCTCAACTTGCCTAATCCTCAAAAGATTATGGAAGCAGTTCCCGCAAACGAACGCTGCGGTAATTTACTAGCAGTATAAAAATACACGCTCAACTTGTATACACTTAGGAGAAATTTATGATTACAACTAAAAGAGTAGGCGATCGCCTACAAACCGTTGACGCTCAAACTTTAAAACATTGGCTGGACGCAGGTACAGTCGATCTCATTGATGTCCGCGAACCAGCAGAATATGCAGGCGAACACATTCCTGGTGCTATCCTCCTTCCTCTATCCAAATTTGACATTAGTCAAATACCAACAAACACTCACAAAAAATTAGTTTTACATTGTCAATCAGGCAATCGTTCAGCGCAAGCTGCACAAAAATTACTTGCAAACGGGGTTGAGCAAGTGACTCATCTTGAAGGCGGACTTACAGCTTGGAAACAAGCTGGTTATCCCACAGAAGTAAACAAAAACGCACCAATTAGCCTCATGCGACAAGTTCAAATTGTTGCAGGATCGCTAGTCTTACTTGGCACTTTACTGGGTGCATTCGTTTCTCCCTGGTTTTTAATTCTCAGTGGCTTCGTTGGTGCAGGATTAACATTTGCGGGAATCACAGGAAACTGCACGCTAGCAATGCTCCTAAGTAAACTTCCCTACAACCGTAATATTCCATCCAGTTGAATAGTGATAACAAAAACGGTCAGTAAAGGTGAAGAGTGTCTGGTGACTAGTCACTAGTAGATAACCAATAATCTGGTTATCTAGCCGAAGATGATACGATGAAAGACTAATAGCAATGGTCTGGACAATCGGGCAGTTGACTATTTTCATTCGCGATCGCTGCTATAGCAATCGAACAGAAGGTTATGACATTCTAAAAGCTCAAAAACCTTCTCTAGTTGGCTTTTCACCCTGACCTCTGACCCCTGCCATAACATTAAACCTCAACCCATTTGCGAAGCAAGTTTGCATGCGATTTACAAATAAGATCGAATTCTGGTGTTTTACCGTATTTCTCATACATAACTTGTTTGACCGTATTCAACTCAAATAAAATCTCGCGTTCGCCAGGATCGCGGATGAAGCTTTGTATCCAGGTTACCGCAGCCAGTCGAATTCCAGTTTTCACAACTTCAACGCGATGTAAAGTTGTAGAAGGATAAGCGATCGCTGAACCCGCAGCCAGTTTAAAAGCCTGTTCGCCTAATGAAGTTTCAATGACAAGTTCGCCACCTTCATAGGTGTCTGGAGGATTCAGAAACAGAGTTAACGATACATCTGAACGCATTGACGGTGTCCCCATTAATGCATTATCAATGTGATAACCGTAGTACATCCCTGGCTCGTAACAACTAAATAATACGGGACGTATTGCTTTTGGATGTACCGCAGCTTGAAACAACTGATTGCGTTGTAGTGCTTGCTCGACGATTGACCGCAATTCCTGTGTTATTGCGGTTTTCCCTAAAAGTTGCGTATTATTTTTTACTTCTTTTGCGTGCCATCCCGCTGTGAGTTTACCATCAACAAACTCAGCATCTTTCAGTTTAGCGTTGATTTGTGCAAGTTCTTCAGGAGTAAGAACATCGATACATAAAATCATAGCGAATATAATGCGCGATCGCAGACATTAACATGTTATGCAGGACAATTATGCATAAGTATCAAAGATAACTGCCCTGCATCAGCTGGTTATTTTCGGTTAGTTTTCGCCGCCTTCACCAGCTTCACCCGCTTCACCAGCCTCTCCACCAGGAGTTGGTTGCGTTTGTGTTGGTTGTGGTGTTCCTACTTCACCCGCTTCACCACCAGGAGTTGTTGTTGTACCACCGTTACAAGCTGAAACAGTAGCAGCAAGCCCTAGTGCAAGAAACATTTCAATTGCTCTGGAACGCACGATCGATACTCCTCAAATTCAAAACTACCTGCTTTATTATCCTAGTGGAGTGCAAGATTTTAACGGTGTTGCATAATAAACGATAAAAATAACGCTACAGAACCAGCCATGCTGTACCCTTATTGTCATAGAGATTGCTACAGTACTGTCGTTGATTAGAAATAATCTCTTCAATAGACTGGCTGTATAAATACTTAGCGAATTTACTCGCGACTAAATAAGCTTTATCCATCGTTGTGGACTTCCTCATCTCTACAGTAGAACAAGCATCGCGAGTTCGGGAACAGGAACCTATCGCATCTGAAAAACCGATCCCTTTCACTTTTTCAAAGTCTTACTATTGATGGATAGACACTGGTATTTAATGATGGTGCTTTTCCAATATTATTTTTTTTGTCATCGGATGCCGCATTGATATCAGGAGTTGACACAATTTTAGATAACCTGCATTTTTCTGCATACAAATCGGGTGGGAGTGACCAAACCAAGTTCAGCAAGATTCAATTGATGAATTTTCAGGAGGTTACTAACGATGGCAAAAGTCGTTGGAATCGACTTAGGAACAACAAATTCCTGTGTTGCCGTCATGGAAGGCGGGCACCCCGTTGTGATTGCTAACGCTGAAGGTAGCCGTACGACTCCATCGGTAGTTGCTTATACCAAAACGGGTGATAAGTTGGTAGGGCAAATTGCTAAACGGCAAGCCGTGATGAACCCTGAAAACACGTTTTATTCAGTAAAGCGGTTCATTGGGCGCAAGTATGATGAAGTCACAGGCGAATCCAAACAAGTTTCTTACAAGGTGCTGCGCGATAGCAACGGCAACGTCAAACTCGACTGCCCAATTCTCAAGAAACAGTTTGCTCCCGAAGAAATCTCAGCAGAGGTACTGCGAAAACTAGTAGATGACGCGAGCAAATATATAGGCGAACCCGTCAAGCAAGCCGTAATTACTGTTCCTGCATATTTCAACGATTCACAGCGGCAAGCTACCAAAGACGCCGGACGCATTGCGGGAATTGAAGTATTGCGAATCATCAACGAACCAACTGCTGCGGCGCTAGCCTATGGACTCGATAAAAAGAGCAACGAGACTATTTTAGTCTTCGACTTAGGAGGCGGTACTTTTGACGTGTCCATCTTAGAAGTGGGTGAAGGTGTATTTGAGGTGAAATCCACCAGTGGCGATACCCACTTGGGTGGCGATGACTTTGATAAAAAGATTGTTGATTGGCTAGCAACAGAATTTCAGCGCAACGAAGGTGTTGACCTGCGCAAAGATAAGCAAGCTTTGCAACGTCTTACTGAAGCTGCCGAAAAAGCCAAGATTGAACTGTCAGGGGCAACACAAACAAACATTAACTTGCCCTTCATCACAGCAACGCAAGAAGGTCCTAAACATCTAGACATGACGCTGACGCGATCGCAGTTTGAGCAAATGTGCAGTGACTTGCTCGATCGCTGCCGGATACCCGTCAATCAGGCTCTGCGCGATGCTAACCTCACAGCTGCTGACATTGATGAAGTCGTATTAGTTGGTGGTTCAACGCGCATTCCGGCTGTACAGCAATTGGTACGGCAAATCACAAATAAAGAACCGTGCCAGGGCGTGAACCCAGATGAAGTCGTTGCAGTAGGTGCAGCAATTCAAGCGGGAGTATTGGCAGGCGATGTGAAAGACATCTTGCTGTTAGACGTGACGCCCCTATCACTAGGTGTAGAAACGTTGGGCGGCGTGATGACCAAAATCATTTCCCGCAACACGACAATTCCCGTCAAAAAATCCGAAATCTTTTCCACGGCAGCCGACGGGCAAACGAACGTAGAAATTCACGTCTTGCAAGGCGAGCGGGAAATGGCAGCCGATAACAAGAGTCTGGGCACCTTCCGGCTCGATGGCATTCCCCCAGCACCGCGCGGTATCCCGCAAATTGAGGTGACATTTGACATTGATGCCAATGGCATTTTGTCCGTGTCTGCAAAAGATAAAGCTAGTGGTAAAGAGCAATCAATTACCATCACAGGTGCATCAACGCTCGATAAAGCTGAGGTTGAACGCATGGTCAAAGATGCAGAACGCAATGCCGCAGAAGACCGCAGACGACGCGATCGCGTGGATACAAAGAACACCGCAGATTCTGTTGCCTACCAAGCCGAGAAGCAACTCAAAGACTTGGGCGACAAGGTGCCAAGTGCCGACAAAACTCGTCTAGAAGGTATGATCCAAGACCTGCGGCAGGCGATCGCACAAGAAAACTACGACCGCATGAAATCGCTCACTAACGATATCCAACAAGCCCTCATGCAGATTGGCAGTGCCGTTTATGCTCAAGCAGGTAGCACCTCCACAAGCAGTAGCAGTTCTACCAACGGCAAAGGCGGTGACGATGTCATCGATGCTGACTTTGTCGAACACAAGTAAGCTGTGAAACATTTAAGTTGCGAGTTTAGGCGGCAGAAAAGCTTCAGATGCAGGAGTTGACCCCAATTCCCGCTGCGTTCAGCAAATTTGCAGCCAACAGCCTCGAACTTCGACTAGAACTTGTCGATAGATATCAGGCGATCGGTGGGAGCCTGGCTAGAAGCTGCTAGTTACTGTGTTTGTGCGGTAAATGCAGGCACTGCCGATCGTCGGCAGTGTACCGTTTACTTCAGCTTTTCCAGAAAGCGAGCCACCCGTCTTAAGTATCCAACTCTAATCTCAGGAGGTGTCGATGGCTGCAACGGATTTTAAAGACTATTACGCAATTCTAGGCGTAAGTAAAACTGCAACGCCAGAGGAAATCAAGAAAGCCTACCGGAAATTAGCGCGGAAATATCACCCCGATCTCAATCCAGGCGATCGCGAGGCGGAAGCACGGTTTAAGGAAATCAACGAAGCCCACGAAGTTCTCTCTGACCCAGAAAAACGCCAGAAATACGATCAGTTTGGTCAATACTGGAAGCAAGCCGCAGCTGGTGCAGCTCCTCCGACAGGCGCAGCTGGCTTTGAAACGATGGATTTTGGTCAGTACGGCAGCTTTGATGATTTCATTAATGAGCTGCTAGGACGGTTTGGTCGCGGCGATCGTCGCACGGGACGGCGAGTGTATACCTACCGCACCACCACAGAACCAGAGAGCTTCCGGTATGTAGAATTTGGCGGTGAAGATCCTTTTAGTCGCTTCACTGATATTTCTACACAGGATACAGAAGCCGCGATCGCGCTTACCTTTGCCGAAGCGTTTCACGGCACCCAAAAACGTCTCCAAATCGATAGTGAAACTATCACCGTTCGCATTCCTCCGGGAGCCAAATCCGGCAGTCGCGTCCGCGTCAAAGGTAAAGGGCAGATGAGTCCCTTCAGTCAGCAACGAGGCGATTTGTATCTGACGATCGAGTTATTACCTCACCGGTTCTTCAGATTTGAAGGTGACAATATTACCTGTGAAATCCCGATCAGTCCAGAGGAAGCAGTACTCGGCACCCAAATTGACGTACCCACGCCCGATGGCAAGGTGACGATGACTATTCCTTCCGGGGTAGACTCTGGACAAACTCTACGGTTGCGAGGTAAGGGCTGGCGCGATCCTCAAGGCAAGCGGACAGACTTGCTGGTGCGGCTGAAAATTGTCACCCCTAAAGACCTCAGTTCCAAAGAACGAGAGTGTTATGAAAAATTACGGCAAGCTAGCAGTTTTAATCCCCGTTCTGGGTTAGCGGAGGTACAATTATGAGTTCCAACCCCAGTTTGTCTCTTGTCGTATCGTTGCCAAGAGGCGCGATCGCAGTTTCTCCACAAAAGGAAGTTCGCCTTTATAGCTTCGAGCAAGCTGCGTACTTTACCAAAACTTCCGTTGCCCTGCTTGAGCGGTTTGCCGCTCTCGGACTGATTGAACCTACCGAATCGATGCTGCGTCGCCAAGATCTGATTCGGGTGGTGAAAATTCAACGACTGCGTCGCGATCTGGGTTTGAACCTGGTAGGTGCAGCAATGGTGTTGGATATGGCATCTGAAATTGCACAACTCAAAGCTCAATTACGTGCCTATCGCACGGCTCAAAGTTAAACAAATTAAACAAGCTTCTTTTGTGTATTTCCTCTGTACAGTTTTTCCACTTAGCATCCCGCGCGGAGGATTAAAATTATGAATGAAAACACTCAAAACCAGCAATCTAGTATTGTTGTTAGTCCAGAGACAGATGCTCTAGTCGAACAAGCACAAGCAATAGCTGAACAAGATGCCGATCTCAAACAAGAAACAAAAGCTCTGGTAGAGGCAATCAAAAAGCGCGCCCAGGCAGAGATTCAAGCAGCTGAAGAACTCACTCGCGAGGCTTATCTATCGGCAGTGCGTCGAGCTAAAGAAGCGATCGCGCAAACACAACTTATTGCTCCCGATCGCATCGAACAATCGGTACAACGCATTCAACGAGAAACGCAGCAAAACTGGCAGTCAATTGTAAATGAAATTCATCAATTAGGCGATCGCCTTGGTGATGCAGCGAAAGCTGCTTGGGCAGCGCTAACGCGTTCTAAATCTTAGTTTCAACTTGGCAATCCGCATCCACTAGTTAGCAACTGTATTGCTGTCAATGTATTGAGGATGGAATTCTAGCAGCGATCGCCCAAATTGGACTCGCTCTTCTGCCGACTGCAGTGGCGATCGCTATACAGAACACTGGTATTTTGCCCACAAATCATGAATGGCGAAGAAGCAATTCCTTACATCCTGTTTTAGATTAGAAGTGGCGCTCATCAGCTGTGGAAAATTTTCTTGATACTGGCAATCTGGTAGTTCCGGCACTAAAAATTAGCAACTAACGTTTTGCAAATTCAAACCGAAATAAGTTTTATAATCTACATCTTTTCTGATTGTGTTCGCCTACTTATTTCTCATAGATACTTTGACATCGCTGTCAGCTTTAAAAATTGCATTATTTTATCCACAGGCAATTATCTTCAAGAGTCCTGAATTAACTATTATGGCAAATCGAAGACTCAAACTTTAGAGGAGACCCAGATATGATGTCTGAATTGGGCAAAACACTTGTTGTTATTGGATTAGGCATTTTTCTTCTAGGTGGCTTACTTTGGCTTAGCGGTGGGACGCTGAAAAACTTCCCTATTGGTCGCTTACCAGGAGATATTTTGATTCAAAACGGGCACTTTACCTTCTATTTTCCCCTGACTACTTGCATTTTGCTGAGCATTGGCTTGAGTGCTTTACTTTGGCTTGGGCAAGCTATCACCCGTTAGTTTCCTTATCTACTAGTGAGTTTATAAATAAAGGAGACGCAATGTCACTTATAGCTAGTATGTCAACGAGGTAATTCTTACCGAAGACTACTTAGGTTTATTATTTTGTTACTGACTAGAAACTCTCTTTGGATTTTCACCTTCCAAGCAAATAAATTAAAATTAAAAGCTCATCGTAAGAGTAAGCTACCAATTGTAGTGCAAGTTGACTCAATTAAGATCATGCTACCGCTAAATAAGACTTGATATGGCGGCAGCGCTCGTTATGGAACAGTGAAGTTTTTGTTTATCTACATGTTCCAGTATTTTAGGCAACGCGGTCATCTTCCACTAACTATTTGCTAAATAAGGTTGAAGCGCGGCTTCTGTCATTGCTAAATTGCTAGCCAAGGCAATTCGATGTTGCTCAATGACACCTAAAACTTTTCGAGGATTATCCCGTGCCACGACAGGTAACAGATAAAGTCCTCTGGCTCCCATTCGCTCTAATGCTTCTAAGACCGGCTCATCTTCGTAAGCATAGAGAACCTCTGCGGTACAAATGTCGTTAAGGGTTTGGGTAATTTCATTCTTTTGATGCGATTCACTGGCAGTTTGGACGACTGCCCGTCTAATATCAGCTAGGGTTACAATTCCAAGCAGTTGCTCAGTTTCATCTAGGACTAAAGCAGTATGGCATTTATTTTGAAGCATTGTCTTTCCTGCCTGCAGCAATGACATTGATGCTGGCAGTGCTAGATACGATCGCTCCATCACAACTGCAATTGACACTTGCTGCAATACCTCAAATTCATTCTGGGGTTGCAAGTTTACGCCCATCTGCTGTAGGTTCAATCCCTGAATTGCTTGGCTAGATTTGAACAATTCCACACCCCAAACACTGACCCCAACAGCTGCCATCAAGGGTAAAACAATTAGGTAATTCTGCGTCAATTCAAATAGTAAGAGAATCGAGGTAAGAGGAGCTTTGACGCTGCCAGCTAATACGGCTGCCATTCCTACCATGGCATACGCAGGAGGTGGAGCAATTTCTGACAGTTCAGGAGGTAAGATCGCGAGCAAGCAATTTCCGTAGATTGCTCCTAGGCACGCTCCTAAAAACATTGCCGGAGCAAAAACTCCCCCAACTAAGCCACTGCCCAAACTAATCGATGTCGCGATCAGTTTTGCTACGAGTAACACACCTAACAATGACAAGGGAAAGCGATCGCCGCACAGAATAGCTTCGAGCACTCCGTAGCCAATTCCTAGAATTTGAGGCAATTGCAGCGCTATAACGCCAATGCAAGCACCGCCAACAACAGGATGCAGTGCTTTAGGAAGCTTTCCCAGCCAAGCAAAACCCACCACTTCCCCTTGGAAACACGCCTGAACTAATTTGATCGCTTGGGTGTAAATGGTGGAAACAACGCTAGCCAGCAATCCTAAGCCAACGTAATATATCCATTCCCAATGACTTAAAACTTGATAGACAGGTAGCTCGAATGCAGGGTGAATGCCCAAGAGAGTCTGAGCAATCAGCGCAGAAATCACTGCAGACAGCAAGATGAGGCTGGCGGCTGGTGTTGTAAATGCGGTGCCAAGAACGACCTCTAGCGCAAAGAAAACTCCAGCAATGGGCGCATTAAAGCCCGCGGCTAAACCTGCTGCTGCACCTGCACCAATCAGCAATCGATATCGATCTTTGGAAACTTGAAACGATTGCCCCAACAGAATGCCGATATTTGAGCCAAGCTCCACGCTCGGTCCTTCAGGACCCAAAGAAGCTCCTGTTCCTAAAGAGACAGCAGCTGCTAATAGTTTGATTGCAGGTCGCAGCGGTGAAATTTTCTGTACCCTAGTGCTACTAAGTAGCGCAGAAAACTCTTGCCCTAAAAAGTCTGGAAAACGCCAACGCAGAAATCCAACAACCAAGCCGCCTAAGATAGGAATAAAGGCTAATGTCCAGCTTCCCCAAACCAACATTTGCCCCATGAGGGTTTTAAACGTTAGGCTTTGGCAAAGCTCGATAGAGTATTTGAACAAGACGATCGCTAACCCTGAACCACCCCCAATTAACAGAGCAGAAGCGATCGCTAAAACTTCTGACGATGGTTGTAGACGATTGAGAAGACTCGTCAGGCGATCGCTTATAGAAGGAGGTTTGAATCGTTGGGGCTGTAGCACCCTTGAGGTAGAAACTGTTGTTGTCATTGGCAAGTAGAAGCTATCAGGGCTAAAAAGTCCTCTCAAATAGGGGGTGGTTAATCCTCCGGCTTTTTTGCGTTGCCACAGGATGACAGCCTGCCCTTGTAGTTAATTGTCAATTAAGAACTCAAGTTTTGTCTGCTTAATTATGTTGACCTTTTACAGACGAGGTGCATCCTGTAACTCTCCTGGACGAACAGTTAATGACAAGATTTGTTCGCCGCGTTGCACTTGAAACCGCAATGGTTGACCAATACGGCTGTTTTCGACTGCGACTTGTAACTGTTCAGCCGTCGTTACAGGTTTGCCATCGATTTCGACAATGACATCCCCTCGGCGCAAGCCTGCCGCAGCAGCTGGACTTGAAGGCATGACTTGTACTACAAGCACTCCTCTAATTTCTGGTACGGTGAAAGGCGTATTGGGGTCGCGGTTTGACTGTTTCGCTAACTCTGGGGTAAGCGTCAGCATCCGAATCCCAATGTAAGGGTGAGGGATTTTTTCGCCGCGAGCGAGTGCGTCTTTAATTGCCTTGGCTTTATCAATCGGAATCGCAAACCCAATTCCTTGAGCTTCTGCGCGAATCGCGGTGTTGATGCCAATGACTTCGCCGCGAGCATTCAAAAGTGGACCGCCAGAGTTACCAGGATTGATTGCGGCATCAGTTTGTATGAAGTCTAGACGCTTGTCAGGTATACCTGCCTGAGCGCTGGAACGATTGAGGGTACTGATAATTCCTAAAGTTACAGTATTGTCTAAACCTAAAGGGTTACCAACCGCGATCGCCCAGTCTCCTACCTGCACTGACTGCGAATTTCCCAAGGGAGCTGTAGGCAGGTTTTGTCCGTCAATTTTGACGACGGCTAAGTCTGAAGGTTCGTCAATTCCCCGAACATCTCCTCTAAAGCTGCGCCCATCCTTGAGCGTCACTTTCACTGTGTCGGCACCGCTGACAACATGAGCGTTGGTGAGTATCATACCGTTGCGGTCAATAATAAAGCCTGACCCCTGCCCCCGCAGGTGATACTCTTGTGGCAGTCTAGGAAAAATGTCCTCGCCGAAGAAACGGCGAAAGAAAGGGTCGTCAAAGAAGGGATCGGGGTAATTTGTTGCAATCGTGCGCTCGGTGTCGATTCGCACTACAGCCGGTCCAACTCGATTGACAGCAGTAGTCACAAAGCTGCGGTTATTGTCGTCGGATTGCACCTCAGACGCAACTGCTTGCACCTCAGGAGTATTGACGAGATAGTTGGCAATTAATGGTGTAGGAAAGACCCGTACTGCAAGCAAAGTCAAGGCAATACTCAAAAGAGCAGTAAAAACATAGTTAGCAATTTGGCGCAGTGGTGGAAAGCGTTGTTTAGAGACTGACATAAAAAAGCGACCTCCGATTTATAGAGTCTTTAGCAAATAGCAGCAGATGTTGAGCATCAAGTGCGATCGCCTCGTGAATCCCCCATCTTAGGCACTTCAACTTTTGTTTTTTCAGATCGTAATGGATACAAAAAGTTTTATTGAGCCAATAGTATAAATGAGCTACCGCGTTTGCGATCGCCAGGACAATAATTAGGATTTGCAACAAGTACGAATATAAGCGCCAAAAAAGCCAATTAGGGTAATGCGAAAGTTCACCTTTCCAAACAAGGTAAAACTTCTAACATTACCCAATCCTGGAGAAAATTGAGTTAGACTCAACGTCTACCCATCAATTCACCTAGAGCGACTAGAACATTAAATTAACCGCGCTCCAATAAGCTCCAAGAAACATAAAAGTAGCAAGCCAAAGGATAAACTTGTTTGGACGTTGGAGATTAAAAGTCTTCATAGTTCGCCTCACTTATGTGTTTTATAGCGTCTGAGCTTCCTCGCTACAATTGCTATACGCAGTCAGTTGAGAACAAATTTGTGAAAACTCCTCACACCAACTCACAAATGAGAACGCTTTGTTAGAAGAAGGGGAAGATTAAGTTTTCCCCTATTTTCAACTTTCTAGTGACAGCACGACGACTGCATTGCTGTTTTCGTCTAGATGGAATGTTCAGTAATAATTAGTAATCGAGATCTTCGCCACCCATGCCAGCACCAGCAGGTGATTTAGCTTTGGGAGGTTCTGGTTTGTCTACAACAATGCACTCAGTCGTTAGTACCATACCAGCAATCGAAGCTGCGTTCTGTAGCGCGCTGCGCGTCACCTTAGCGGGGTCAACGATACCAGCTTCAAACATATCAACGAAGCGATCGTTCGCAGCATCATAGCCAACATTAAACTCTTTCTCCTTGAGACGCTCTGCGATAATCGCACCGTTTTGACCAGCATTTTCTGCAATGCGGATGAGCGGAGCATACAAAGCGCGAGTAACAATCATCGCACCAATGAGTTCTTCACTTTGTAAGTGATCCGCTGCCCAATTTTCCAATTGTGGAGCTAAGTGTACCAAAGTTGTACCGCCACCAGGAACGATGCCTTCCTCCACAGCAGCTTTGGTTGCGTTGATCGCATCTTCTAAGCGCAGCTTGCGGTCTTTCATTTCGGTTTCTGTCGCTGCACCTACTTTCACTACGGCAACACCACCAGCGAGTTTCGCAAGGCGCTCTTGCAGTTTTTCCTTATCGTAGGAAGAATCAGTTTCTTCGATTTGACGGCGGATTTGTTCGCAACGCGCCTTAACTGCCTTTTCGTTGCCCTCAGCAACAATCGTGGTGTGCTCTTTCGTAATCGTGACACGACGGGCTTTGCCCAGCATCTCCAGCTTGACGTTTTCTAGCTTCAAACCAGCGTCTTCTGTAATCACTTGACCGCCAGTGAGTACAGCAATATCTTCGAGCATCGCTTTGCGGCGATCGCCAAAGCCAGGAGCTTTTACCGCAGCAACGTTGAGGACACCACGCAGCTTGTTCACCACCAAAGTAGCCAAGGCTTCTTTTTCGATGTCTTCGGCAATAATCAGCAGCGGCTTACCACTCCGCGCCACTTGCTCTAGCACTGGTACTAAGTCTTGTACCAAGGTAATTTTCTTATCTGTAAGCAGGACGTACGGCTCTTCTAAAGATGCTTCCATCCGCTCAGTATCGGTAGCGAAGTAAGGCGAGATATAGCCTTTATCAAAGCGCATACCTTCGGTGATTTCAAGTTCGGTGGTCATCGACTTCCCTTCTTCAAGGGAAATCACGCCCTCTTTACCGACTTTATCCATCGCATCGGCAATCATCTGACCGACTTCTTCGTCGTTACCTGCACTGATTGCAGCAACTTGGGCGATCGCCTTCGAGTCATTGACAGGTTTAGCGTGTTCGGAGATGCGATCGAGTAAGTAATGAGTAGCTCGATCGATTCCTCGTTTCAGTGCAATGGGATTAGCGCCGGCGGCTACATTACGCAGTCCCGCCTTCACCATCGCATGCGCTAGAACCGTCGCTGTAGTAGTTCCGTCGCCCGCTGCATCATTGGTTTTTGCAGCTGCTTGGCGAATGAGGGATACACCGGTGTTTTCAATATGGTCTTCGAGTTCAATTTCTTTAGCGATCGTCACGCCATCATTAATAATCTGGGGTGCACCAAATTTCTTCTCTAGAACCACGTTGCGCCCTTTAGGACCAAGGGTAACGGCTACAGCTTCTGCTAAAATATCCATTCCTTTCTCTAGAGCACGACGTGCCTGTTCGTCATAAACAATTTGCTTAGCCATGAATTTCCTCCAGAACTCAAGAATTTTGATGCTGAAGACGACTTACGGAGTTTTATGACTTAATCAACAGCGAGTTAGAAGCTGGAAACTTCTCACTCTCAACTTTTAAGCAAGCGTTGCTAGAATGTCCTTTTCTGAAAGCAGAACGTATTCTTCGCTACCTAGCTTGATGTCGGTTCCGGCATATTTGGAGTAAAGGACTTTATCGCCAATTTGAACTTCCATCGTTTGGCGCGAACCATCGTCATTCCGTTTGCCAGGACCAACCGCAACGACTTCTCCGATTTGGGGCTTTTCTTTTGCAGTGTCAGGTAGAAGAATGCCACCAGCAGTTTTTTCTTCGGCTTCGTGTACTTTCACGAATACGCGATCGCCAAGCGGTTTTACCGTAGAAACGCTTAAAGCTACAGTTGCCATTTTCTATTTTCCCTTCTTACTTTAAATGTCAAGTTTTCCCAAAGTGACTCACTCTCATCGCACCGGGGCTGGGCAAGTTAGGATTCTACACAAGGATTGGTTTGACAAAAACTCAAGCGCTTCCCTGTCGCTTCCAGCCCCAAAACGCTGACTTTGATGATTACATCAAGTAGCAGTTGCCATAGCAGCGCTGCTCTCGCTTGACATTGACTCACTAGAAGCTTCTAAAGTAGTCGTTGGTGCTGCTGATGCCATCTCGCCGAGGTTGATTTTGACAACCCGATGACGATACTCTTCCGACTTAGGTAAAATTAAGGTCAGGATCCCATTAGAGAACTGTGCGTTAGCTTGCTCGTGCTGTACGGGTAAAGGCAGCGACACAACCCGATGAAACTTGCCGTAAGGAAATTCAGAACGGAAGTAGCCTCGATCTTCAGCACCTGCGGGATAATGACGCTCCCCTGCGATTGAGACAGTGTCGCGGGTTACTTGAATATCGATATCGTTGCGATCGATACCAGGAAGTAGTGCTCGCAAAATGAGATTCTCTGGGGTATCCTGCAACTCAACTGCTGGTACCCAATTAGAATACTCGTTACTTAATCTGAACTCATCAAATACTTGGTCAATTTGACGACGCAGGTTTTCCATTGCTTCTATTGGTTGCCAACGCCGGATCATCATAGATTTTCACCTCTACAACAATCTTGAGTTTCAAGTGAATTTAGGGATAGCAGGTTTAATACATTTGACCTTTCAACCAAACAACGTGATGAGTTAAATACTAAAAATTTATAGTGAGGTTGAAAGACTATCTCAAGTTGCTGCTTTTCGACATCTGCGTTTTGGTGATTTGTCACCTGTTCTTCTCAAAGAAATAGAGGAATACACCTTTTCAGAGTATCTAATTGAGCAGGTAACAGAAGCACCTTTACCAGATGTCATCATTTAGATTTGGATTAGCACTCTCCATATCTAGGTGCTAATCTAGCGAAGGAATTTGCGAAATGGCAAGCTACTTTCGTGTGTAGTTTTCCGAACAAAATATTTTTCGGATCTCCGTACTGCTAGGGAATTTTCAAAACTCTAAAGTTTTTATTAAATTTGATTAGAATCTTCTATGAATTTTTTTTATAAGTACAAAAAAAGAAAAAGCTTTGATGGTTAATCGTGAAGACTGCAAGACTAGTGGTAGTGAAGCCTGCTGCCGGAATTGAGCTGTGTTTACTTAATGAGTATTGAAGAGTAGCTAAAGAGCGTTCTCGATCTAATTTTACCCAGATTTGCAACAGGAGGAACGTGCAATGCGGATTGCCCAAGTAGCTCCGTTGTGGGAGCGAGTCCCACCTCCAGCCTATGGAGGAATTGAACTAGTTGTTGGATTGCTTACCGATGAGCTTGTCAGGCGCGGACATGAAGTCACCTTGTTTGCGAGTGGAGATTCGATTACGCTTGCTAAACTAGAATCCGTCCATCCCCAAGCACTGCGCCTAGATACCACAGTCAAGGAGTATGATGTCTATGCAATGCTACAACTGAGTAAGGTGTACGAGCGAGCATCAGAGTTTGACATTATTCACTCTCACATGGGTCATGCCGCGTTGCCTTACGCTAATCTGGTGAAAACGCCTACTGTCCACACGCTGCATGGCGTTTTTACTCCGGACAATGAGAAGTTATTTATGCATGCCCGCCATCAGCCTTTCGTCAGTATCTCTAACGCCCAGCGGGAACCAAAACTAAATCTGAACTATATCGCTACAGTCTACAACGGTATTGACTTAAATAACTACGAATTTTACCCGCGATCGCAAGATCCTCCTTATTTAGCGTTTCTGGGGCGACTATCTCCAGAAAAAGGACCGCATATAGCAATCGAAATCGCCAAGCGTTCTGGTTGGCGCTTGAAAATGGCAGGTAAGATAGATGTCGTCGATCGCGACTACTTTGAGCGCGAAATCAAACCTCACATAGATGGCAAACAGATTGAGTATCTTGGCGAGGCGAACCACGCTCAAAAATGCGAACTGATGGGCGGTGCAGTCGCTACCCTGTTTCCGATTACTTGGCGCGAACCGTTTGGCTTAGTAATGATTGAGTCAATGGCAACAGGAACGCCAGTAATTGCTATGGAACTCGGCTCGACACCAGAAATCATTGTTCGCGGACAGACAGGCTTTTTGTGTCGAACGATTGATGAGTGCATTGCAGCGATCGATAAAGCACCGCAGTTGAATCGTTTTGTTTGTCGAGAGCATGTCGTCAAAAACTTCAGCGTGCAGCGCATGACGGATGGTTACGAAGCAGTTTATCAGCAAATCCTTGCCGAGCGTTTTGCCCAAAATGGACGCGTTCAGAGTACGATTCGAGTGTAATTGCGTAGGTGGAGCCAGATGGTATCCACCCTATTTCTGATCTAGATATGTGGAGTTTGTGCAAGCACATAACTCTACACTTAGTTTGCTAAGGAAGATGTAAATACTTAGCGTACGACAAGCATATTCTTTTTGAGATTAGGCGAGGGAATTCTCAGAAGAATTAGCTTGCTTATATCAGCCGATAGCGATCGCAAAAGGCAAAACTTTCTTCAAGGTATAGCAGGGGTCAGAGGTCAGAGATCGGGGTTAACCCCCCTCAGAGGGATCGTTATAAGCTTCTACAATGTCCTAACTTTACTGACTAGGGCTATAACAACAGCGTAACGATGAGGAATACTGTTACGCAGCAAAGTTAGCGGCATCTTTGCTAAGAGTTATGAAGAATACTAGGTGAATCAACAGCAGTTTAGCACGAGAGTTCTACTACTGTAGAATGTACTATTCAGCTCCCGCAGGCAGCCTTACTGTTATTCATCCCGGTGAAATTCATGCTGTACGCAATTTATAAAGATTGCATGTCCTGCATTTTTGTCACAGGAATAGCAGCAGAAAATCTTAGGCACAGTGATGCCCAACCCCTCGTTGGATTTGGATAATATTGCGTTCTGCCTTTGGATAACAGGAAATCGCCTCAGCAATAGCTTTTATGATTTTTTGCTAGTGCGGTTCCATGCAGCATCGAGGGCGCGTTTGACACGCTCGCTTGCTCGGTTGAGACTCTGCTGAAAGCTTTCCCATTCGTCTTGCAGAAACTCGGTTGCTTGTTGCAAGGCATTTTTATCGTGCTGTCCAGACGCTGCAAGTTCGTCACTTACTTCTTTTATCTTCACGCGCACGACTTCTGGTCGATCGTGAGGTGATACTAGCGATTGAAGGCGGTGTGCGATCGTCTTGACCAAGTTTTTAACCTGTTGCGATTTTTCGCTCAAAAACCCCTTCAGTCCTTCTGGTTCGCTCTTGAGGCGTTCTTGCGCCCCTTCACGTAGCACGACCGCTTCTGCTTCAATGACTTCCACATCTTCTGGATACAACACTGCCCGTCCGCCAAAAGGAGCGGCAATATCTCCACTCAAGATAAATGCAGCGATGTTGCCAGTCTCCCAATCAAACAAAAAATCTTCTACCCATCCCAAAGCATCTGTCATCGACAAGCGGACTGGCAATCGGTACAGGCGGCGGAGATTGAGCGCGGTTTGAGGCAAGAGTGTAGGGCTGTAAGTTAATACCGCATCAGGACCAATAACAGACACTTGTTCGAGCGGCGTATATCCTTCGCTGGTGCCTAGGTAAACTACCTGACCGCGATCGTCAATCCAAACCTCTTCAACTGTACCGAACCGAGAGGCAGTGGCACTGTCTAATTCCATTAAACCAAGTATTTGGCTGCGACGTACAACATTAATCATGGCTTTGTTTTCCTCAAAATTCTCGTTGCTTTAGTTTGGTATACTTGCAAATCGAAGCTCTTACAGGTCTATCTAGCCATACCAATGCGCTACATTTACTACCTCATTATTCAAAGATGAGAGTTTATCAAAGGAATTGTTTTTCTCGGGTAATTCAAATATTGTTGAGTTGTGTAAAGAACGCTGTTTTTAGCCAAGTGTAAGCCAGGCAACAATCAGGAAGAAACATGCTAAATCGACTAAGGAGTTATTATTTTGTGTCAGCTAGGATTGTGAATTTTGTAGCAACATACTGCCGCTACCTTTTAGTTTAAAACTGTTAAGATTCTAGCAGATAGAGGGGTTTTCTTTATTTTCCTCCTTAAATAACTAAAGTAATTTTAGCATTATTTAGAAACTCAAATGCAATTATAATTGCGGTCATGCATGCTTGAAGCAAAACCAAGTAAATTACAACAAAATATGTAACATTCTGCGTACAATTTCTTAGAAATTAATTGCTATAACAAGCAGAGCAATATGTTTTTGAGAAGCCCCTTGGATTGAATTTTGGCGGAGAACGCTTTAGATAGGAGAAAACATTATGTCTACAAGCATTGATAGACAGCATAAGCAACGGCATCCGTGGTTTGAGTTAGAGCAAGTTATTCAGCGTTTAGAAACAATTCAGAATGTCATCGTAGTCATACTATCCATTGCTCTATTTTGTTTTATGGTCATTCGACTAGGAGATCTATTTCTCTCTATGCTGGTTCCGCTTGGATTCCAAAAAGTTACCTCTGACATTTTATTTATTTTGATTTTGGTAGAGTTATTCCGGCTACTGATTATTTATTTAAAAGAGCAACGAATATCTGTAGGAGTAGCGGTGGAAGTTTCAATTGTATCTGTGCTGCGAGAAGTTATTATTCGAGGAGCACTGGAGATTGCTTGGCAACAAATCTTGGCAATTTGCGCTTTTTTATTAGTTTTGGGAGGGTTGTTATTAATTCGCGCTTGGATGGCACGAATTTTCAATAGAATAGAAATGGAAAAAAAACAAGCTGTACGAGACAATCAAGTCGTTGAGGAAGATCGTTTACTGTTCGACGATATGGTTCGCTAAATCTATTAGGATAGATTTTCAATGATGTAGGGTGTGGTGAAGACTGTCTACTTGTAAGTGGGCAACACTTTCTAAGAGTTTACCTGCGTGCAGATACTGTGTTAATTCAGCTGGAGCGATCGCTAATTTAAGTTGTTCTTGTAGTTCAGATCCTTCCAAGACTTCCTTGTGTAAGAGAAGTTGGGCTGTTTCTTCTAGTAAGTTCTGGTTCGTCCTCAAAATCAATAAAGCCATCTGATGGGCACTTTCCACAATTTCCTGCACTTCTCGGTCAATCTCCTCAGCCGTTTTGGGACTGACTGGACGACGCGGGTTGCTAAAACCATCAAGAAACTGGCTTTGTTGAATTTTCTCAAAGGCTACAGGACCTAAATCATCACTCATACCATAAAGAGTGACAAACCGTTCAGCTAAGTCAGTTGCCTTCTGAATATCATCGCTAGCTCCTGTAGATATTCTGCGAAAAATCAGTTCTTCTGCTGCGCGACCAGCTAATAGAGTTGCAATTCGTCCGCGAATTTCATCCTCCATCATTAAAAAGCGGTCTTCCTCTGGCATCTGCACAGTGTAGCCTAAAGCACCCACTCCACGAGGCACAACCGAGATCTTCTCGACTTTTCCCGCACCAGGCATCAAGCTGGCGACGATCGCATGACCCACTTCATGATATGCAACGGTTTTTTTCTCAGTTTCATTCAAAACGCGAGATTTTTTCTCCAGTCCTGCGACAACACGCTCGATCGCTTCATTAAAATCTGCCATTGTCACCGCAGTGCGATTCTGACGCGCCGCCAGTAAAGCTGCCTCGTTGACAAGATTAGCCAAATCTGCTCCAGCAAAACCTGGGGTTCGCGCTGCAATCTTTGCCAGATCGACATCATCAGCAAGCTTCACATTCTTAACATGGACTTTCAAAATAGCTTCTCGTCCGTTTTTGTCAGGGCGATCGACAACAACCTGACGGTCAAAACGACCAGGGCGACGTAAGGCTGGGTCAAGGACATCTGGACGGTTAGTAGCAGCAAGGATAATGACACCTGTATTAGCATCAAAACCATCCATTTCTGTTAATAACTGGTTGAGAGTTTGTTCGCGTTCGTCATTCCCACCCATAAAGGGACTATTACCGCCACGAGACTTACCCAACGCATCTAATTCGTCAATAAACACAATACAAGGGGCTTGTTGCTTCGCCTGTTCAAACAAATCGCGCACCCGCGCTGCACCTACCCCAACGAATAATTCGATAAACTCGGAACCAGAAATACTAAAAAATGGCACCCCCGCTTCTCCAGCAATTGCTTTAGCAAGTAACGTCTTACCAGTACCTGGTGGTCCAACAAGTAACACCCCCTTGGGAATTTTGGCACCTATGCGGATATATTTATTCGGGTTTTTGAGGAACTCAACAATTTCTTGGAGTTCCACTTTGGCTTCATCGACTCCAGCAACATCGTCAAACTTGACTCCAGTACTGCCTTCTGAATAGATACGTGCTTTGCTCTTGCCTACGGTTAAAGCCGCTGGACCGCCAGCTTGACTGCGGCTAATCAGCCATCCCCAAATGCCAAAGAAGACCAAAGGAGGCACAATCCAACTCAGCAAAGTTGTAATCCATCCAGTATTATCAGGAGGTGGGGCGGCAAACTTGACTTGGTTCTCGCGCAGAATTCTTGGCAAATCAAGATCTAAAGCTATTGGTGTTGTTGTGAATACTCTAGGAGATTCTGATGGGTTATCGGATTTGAGCACGTACTGAATCCGATCCGACCCGATAATTGCACGGTCAACTTTCCCTGCTTCTACTTGATCGATAAAATCACTATAAGCAACTTCTGGATAGCGAGTGCCTAGACTGGGAATAATAGCTAAGTTAAATAGTAAAAGCGCCGTTAAAAAGATCAGAAAGCTCTCGCCGATCTGCCTTGGCTTTGGTAATTTTGGTGCATTGCGGCTGTTTTCTACTGGCATTTAGATCCGCTCCTGAAGTAATTAGTGTATATAGGACAAATGACACTGCCAAGTTCTGAATTGTCGTGCAACTGGATGAAATTGATCGCGCTAGTGAGGGCGATCGCCCTCACTCACGAGCAGCGATCGCCTTTGCTAGCTGCTTTTCTAGCTTTGGTGAGTTTGAATAGCTTATTGACTATTTGCCAAGTTGACCTTAACAACTCGGCGGCGAGCTTCTTCTGCCTTCGGCATTGTTAGCGTCAAAATACCATTCTTAAACTCAGCTTGCACTTGGTCGTGCTTCACAGGTGCAGGTAAATCGATCTGACGCTGGAACTTGCCGTAGCGCAATTCCGAACGGAAATATCCTTGCTCTGCAATGCGGTTTTCATGACGGTGTTCGCCCGCAATAGAAACGCCTTCCCGACTGACTTGAATGTCGAGATCCTTGCCTTCGACACCAGGAATTTCTGCCTTCAAAATTACGTTCTCGTCCGTCTCTTCAAGTTCAATCGCGGGCATCCAATTCAACTTGCGCCGCCTGGAATCGTCGTTGAACTCAACTAATTCATCAAATAATTCGTTTATCTGGCGACGCAGAGTTTCCATTTCTTGAAATGGTTGCCAACGTACTAATGCCATATAGGTTTCACCTCCAAGTTAAAACATGGAAGATATGAAGCGTCAGTTTTTCTCAAAGGGTATACTCAGAAAATCGCGCTAGCTAACTTGGCTCATTAACCTCTATCTGTAGTATCTATAGATTTGCTTTTAAATCAACCATTTCGTCAGTAGGGAAAACCATACTGATGTAGTAGTACTTTCTTCCAGATAGAGATTCTCTATGCTTCTGGGTTACCTTATGACGTTATTTAACTTGCTAAACTGAGACGCGAACCGTTTTGGGTTTTAGCAACTTCAATTCGGGCTTGGAAAGCTTCTTTGAAGTAGGGCATATGCGTCACAGTGAGAATGCACGCAAAATCGCTTGCGATCGCATTGATCGCTGCAATTAAGCGATCGCATCCTTCTTGATCTTGAGTACCAAATCCTTCATCAATAATCAGTAACTGTAGTGCGGCTCCGGCGCGTTGCGCAAGCAGTTTAGCTAACGCCAAACGAATCGCAAAGTTAATCCGAAACGCTTCCCCTCCTGAGTAAGTTTCATAAGGTCTTGTGCCGCGTGCATCAGCGATGAGAATATCAAGCGTATCGATCATTTTAGTCGCTTTTTTGCGCGTTCCACTCCGCCCTGCTTTTTGCGTGACAAATTGCACGTGCAATTGATTCGCACTCAACCGCGCCAAGAGGTGATTCGTTTCAGCTTCGAGTTGTGGCAAGACATTCTCAATCATTAATGCCTGAATGCCATTTTTGCCAAAGGCTTGCGCTAATTCTTGATAAATGCGGTACTGCTGTTTGGTTGCTTGTAGTTGTTGTTTTCCTTGTTCGTATTGTGTTTGTAGGGCTTCGAGTTGGTTAAGCTGTTGCTGAAGTTGTCCTAAATGACTGAGTTGTTCGTCAAGCTGTCGCCGACGAAACGCTAGCTGCTGTTCTAAGGCTTGAATTTCTGCTATTGGTAAAGGTGTTTGTTCGAGTTGCTGCGTCAGGGACTCGATTTGCGCAACCAGAACTTGACGTTCCGCGCTTCTTGCTTGAATCGCTTCTTTGAGGTCTTGCGATCGCGCTTGCAATTGTGGATACTGCTCTTGCGCATTTTTTAGCTGTTGATAGCGAATTTGCCATGTTTGCGCCTGACGCAAGGCGACACGGAGCGCGTTATGCTGTTCAGGTGCATAATTAATGGTTTTGATTTTTGCGTCTAAAGCCGCAATTTGGCGCGCGCATTCAGAATGCGTTTGCTGCTCGACGATTTTTTGATTTAACTGTGCAATTTGTGTTTCGATCTGTGGTTTTCGCTGTAAAATTTGTGACAAACGCTTTTGTGCATCTTTTAATTGTCCTTGGCGAATCTCTGCCCAGCGCCACCGCTCAATTTCACTGCGAGCTAAGGCATGATCTTGCTCGTTGTAATTTAACTGTTGTAGTTGTTGTTCAATTTGTTGCAGTTCTGCTTGTCGATCGAGTGCGTAGTCACCTTCAGCTAGCGATCGCTCAAGTTGCTGTTTTTCTGCAATAATCTGTTGCAAATGGCGCTGCAAGTCATCGGTTGCTTCGAGTTGCGCGGCGAGTTGTCCGCGTTGTTCTCTTAACGCATCGTAGCCTGCAAGTTGTTGCGAGATTTCGCGATATTCTTGACGCAGTACTTGAATTTCGCGTTCAGATACTGCCATTTGCTCGCGGATGACCCACAACTGTTGTTGAATTTCTTGCTGTTCGGTTTGGGTTTTTTCGACGACACGTTGCCAATGATGTTCTGTTAAAGGGCGATCGCATAACGGACACTTTGCATCGGGGTTTTGCAACATTTGCAGCTTTTGCTCTAATTCCCCCATCTGTTTTTCGTAGTCGCGTTGATGCGCTTGTAGGCGTTCCATAAAATGACGCCGTTCTTGTCCTTTTTCGCGGACTCGTTCGAGGTAAACGCGCTTTTTCTCGAGTTGTTCGAGTTGAATGGCGACATCCATCACCGCTTGTTGAAGTTGCGGTTGGCGTTGCTGTTGATGAGTAAGTTGATTTTGAGAAGCTTGCAGTTCTTCAAGTCGTGCTTGCATTCGTGCTTGAACGCGTTCGAGTTGCGTTTGCAGCGATGTGCGGTATTGCAGTAGCGGTGTCACTTGCAATTGCAGTTGATCCAACTGTTTTAACCGATCGCGCGCGACCTCTAGTTGTGCTAACGCTGCTTCAACTTCGCTCGATTTTTGCAATGTTTGCTGAATTTCTTGTTCTTGCTGCTGTAAGGCGACAAGTTGTCCTTCAGCGTGTTGGAGTGAGGAGCGAATTTCATTGACTTGCTGCGTGAGTTGCTGCTGTAAGTGCTGAAGTTGCACGGTAGCGCGGGAATGTTCTTGGAATTTGGCAGAAAGCGTTTCTTCCTCAGTTTGCAAGCTTTCGTACTTAGCATAGCCTGCGTAAATTTCGTCGGTATGACTCAGCGTTTCTTCAATCGCTGATAGCTGTTCGTTAATAGCGCGACGTTCTTCCGCTAGGCGATCGCTATCTTGCGTCAAGTTTTGGTATTGCTGTTGTAAAAATCCTAACTGTTGTTCCCAAGTTTGTCGCTGGTGTTGAATGACTTGTAAGCTTTGCAGTTGAATTGTGTCAAATGCCTGCTGTTGTTGTAGCTGGTTGTGTTGTGCTTCTAACTCGGCGCGTTCTTGTGCGATCGCTTCTTTGTGCTGCAACTGGTTTTGCATTCCTTCTAAAGTGCGCTCTAGTTGTTCTGCTTGCGCTTTAAACGAGCGCGATAAGTCTTTTGCTCTTTCCTCTAGATCGTCGTATTGATTGAGTTTGAGCAACTCTGCTAATATTTCTTTGCGCTCGGTTGGACGCTTGAGCATAAATTCGTCAGCGCGTCCTTGGCGGAGGTACGCCGAATTAATAAACGTATCGTAGTCAAGTTTGATATGTTCTAAAATTAATTGCTGCGTAGCTCTTACACCGCGTTCTGTCAAAGCCCGAAATCCATTTGGTGTCGCAATCTGAAACTCTAGCAAACTACTTTGTCCGCGGTGGCGCGTCCGAATCACGCGGTATTGATGCTGGTTACTGATAAAGATAAAGTCTACCTGAACTTCTTTTGCACCTGTGTGGATAATATCGTCTTCGGATACCGCACGACTTTGTCCCCAGATTACCCAAGTAATCGCTTCGAGTAACGAAGACTTGCCTGCACCATTCGAGCCACAAATACAAGCAATATGCAATCCCGAAAAGTCAAGAGTTGCATCGCGGTAGCTTAAAAAATTTTTCAGCGTAAGTTGAACTGGAATCATCTAGGCTTTAGCGCCACACTTAAAATATATCTAAGGAATAACAGTACATTTGCACTGTTGCCTAGTCTATCCACGAGATATATCAGGTTTCCAGCATTCGAGCCGTTACCTATAAAATTCTTAATATAAAGGAAATTTCCACAATAAAAATGCCCTCTGCTGTATGTCAAGAAGGCATTGCTAGTCAGAACAAAAAGAAGCAGTAGATTTGTGGCTACCAACAAGAAGCATACTCGCTTGGTATGACGGCGTTATGACAGCGAGATGGTAATGTTGTCACACTTCGTTTAGTTTGTAAAAAACCTGGGCGTTACGAAGGATATTAAAACAGGTGTTTCTCATTTAGTAACTAAGTTGGCAAGTAAGATCTCTTATCTGCACCGCTAGAGCGATCATTGTGACAAATTTAAGTTACAGCGCGATCGCATTACAAATTTTGATTAGCTACTGAGCATTCTACTGTAGATAAGTTGGCAATAATTCCAACCAAGTAGGCAGTCGATTTTTGATATTTTTGGTGGAACTAATGCGCAATAATTTGGTAAAAATGCTACAAGCGTTCAGCTTTCTGCGTGAATGTGGCTGCAATTAAACTAACTTAGCTAACTCGTACTGCGACGTTTTTGTTGCTTGACTAGTACTGGTCTAGGTTTCTTCTTTTTAGCTACTTTAGTGCTACGAGTCATACTTGGACGACATCGTTCGCAATATAAAGGACGCGGGCCATAAGTCTCGCGTTCAACATCTTTGTTACACTGCTTACAGATGAACTTGTACACGCGCGTATGAATGACACGCTCGTGTGCTCTCACAGTGTATTCGCGGACGTGAACTTTCTTGGATGGCATAGGCTAAGAATAATATACTGCTGTAAACAATATGCTAGCGGCAAGCAGGAGTCCTATTTTGAAGAATGCATCAAAATCATCAATTCATTCACAACTTAGTTGAAATGCGCGAATACTACCAAGCGATTCTCCAAAAGTGCGATCGCGCGAGTGCTCATGCTAGCGCTCAAGTCAATGCGCTCAACGCCTTGTTAGCCGATCGCTTTTTTGAAGATCAGCACATAGAAAGCTTACTGCAACTGAGAGCGCACTATCAAACGCTATACGCACAGCAGCAACAACAAGCCCAAAATGCTAGAGAGCAGCTCGGACACGTCAATGCACTACTCGCAGACCAGCTAGCATTACAACACAACGAACAAATTGCTTTTCCATCAGCGACAATAGCACAAAAACAGCTTAACGAAGGATTAACACGCGTTACGGATCAGCATGACAGCTCATTGCCGCAACAACTAGAACAAGAAAAGTTAAAGTCATCAATACTTTCCAACTCTAGCCAAGCACAGCAAGACATACAAGAACTTCCACATCCACAGAGCCAAAGCTTTGTTTCTATTCCAGAAGCACAGCATTTGGAATCCAACATTCCGCTCAAGTCACCAGCGCCTCTCTCGCAATCGCGCTTCTTAAAAACACCACTAGTTCCAAAATATCAACATCTAACTAAGTCAGAAGCCGTTGAACAGCTACTACAAAAGAATGAAGGAAGGATATTACACGTTGATTACATTATTCGTGCTTTGCATGGAGAGCTTGATGCTGAAAAACTCAAAGCAGAAAAGTTAAGAATGAACGATACTCTCCGCAAAGGAGTGGAAAAAGGATTATGGGATAAAGTCCCTGATTCGCCTGGTTGTTACACTATTGACTTGACGTTAGTTGAACAAAGAAGTCGGGGCACAACACCAACAAATTCAAGCCAAAATCAAAAGAATCAACTTCCTAAGCGCACATCCAGTCAAGAATCAGAACCGCTACGCTTGCCACGTTATCGTGGAATGAGTTTCACTGGAGCAGTTACCACTGTTGTACAGGAAAAAGCTGGCGAGATTTTGACTCCAGAGATAGTAGCAAAAGAGTTGTACGGTGACATAACAGGAAAAGCTTTGACACAAGCTAAAGCCAAAGTCGGCAAAACATTATGGAATGGCGCGAAACAAGGACGCTGGCAAAGTATTCCAGGTCAGCTAGGAATGTATACATTGCCATTGAACTCTTTGAGTTAGACTTGCTGCTCAAATCGTTACCTAATATAGCAGCGTTCAGAGGTCAGGAGGTGCGGGGGTCAGCGAATTAGACGTTATAGGTGTTGAGTTAACAAAACTTCCCACAATCCAAGACCTTAAGAACTCAATATTCAAAAATGATGTCCTAACTATTGCCCTCGATTTACAATAGTCCGCGATAACGAATAAACAGTAAAATAGCCGCCCAAGAACCCAACGCAACTTTGACTGCAACGAGAACATTGAGTAAAGGAATAGCCCCGCCACTGACAAGTGTGCCTAACTGTCCGTGTGGTAATTCGATGCCGCTGAGCGTAACAACTGCTAGCACAATAAAAATTACAACGGAAATTTTTTCCCATGTAGCAGCGTGCCAACGTTTATAGAGTGCTTGCATCCACACTGATGGTGAAGTAATCGCCACAAGACCGATCGCTGTTCCACCTGCTACCCCAGCAGCAAAGCCGCCACCTGGACTTAAATGTCCCCGAATCGCCAGTTCGATACTCACCAATGCTGTAATCGTTGCACCCAGACGCGCTAGCACGATTGATGGTTGATCTGTAAATTGATAGATTTTCGTGGTTGGCTTTTCGTTGGCTAGTAGATAATAGGCTCCTAAGATAGCGATTGAAAATACAACCACCTCGAAAATCGTGTCATACAAACGATTTCGGAAAATGATACCTGATACGGCATTAGGTACTCCACTATCTTGCACAACTAATTCAACAATCGAGACCTCCGTCACGTCGAGTGCTGGATTAGGGATGAGCAGCATTTTGACAAACATGGCAATACCTGCCACAATGTAAATCCACTTCACGAGTGCTTCTCCTTAGCGTCTAATGGATTGACATAAGTGAGACTAGTTTCTGGCGAGGCAAGTTCAGTTTGCATAATTTCATAAAGTCGTTGAACTCTGGTTACAGTGTGATAAGGTTGCGCGTGCGGATGCGATCGCTGAACGCACGTTGTATGAACTTCTTTGTCAACCAGCGCTTGCTCTAGAGATTGCATATCGGGGTAGGGAAATACTTCAAGCCGCATGTGACGTTTGCGTAAAATTGTACGTAACTCATCGAGGAGTTGTGCAAACTGCTCGCTTTGTGCTGCACTCCATTCTTCTTTGAGAACGCCAAGACGCATAACCAGGGACGAGCGTACCGCAACTGCATACAGCGTAATTGCCAGCATAGTACCGACTAGTGCTTCGGTCAAAGCCACATCTGCCGCACCCAAAACCGCGTATACCAAAGCGGCGATCGCGCCGAGTATACCGCGAATCACTAAAGCATGATATGGATTGACCTGAAACACCAGCATAAACGCACTTAATGGCAACAAAGCCGCGATCGCATAAATATAGAAATCATTTTCATTCATAGCTGTCTCCGCGACTCGAACAGTATGCCAGCACGTATCCCAGCACGGTGTTCCAAATTGCTAAGGAGATAATCGCCAAGATCAGCAACGGCCATTCACTGGGAATTTTCAGCAATAACCCAAAAATGATACTCATTGACCCCAGCGTATCCGCAACTGAAAGGCTATGCAACTTAAACAATATAGAGCGCCTACCTAATAGGTGCGAAGTTCCCCAAAACCAAAAAAGAAGTCCTAAACTAATGCAGATATAACTCAGTAAGTCAATCATTTTTACGAATTTGAAACATCAATCATGCGTTTAATCACGTGTGCTAGTAGCATTAAGGCGGCGTTGCCCACACTCAAGATGATGACAGCGACAATCCCGATCATCCAATCATCGCGAAAGACCGATACAACAAGTGCCATAATTGCCGTTTTAGTTGCAATACTCGCAAAGGCTAACATTCGCTGCCAGACTTCATCATCGCGCCACGCTGCGTAAGTTGGTATGAGTAACGCCAGAATCATTGCTATGAGTACCAAGTTCATGCTTTTTTCCTCCGTTGCACGCGGTGAACTTCGTACCAGCCGTCTTCGTGATATTTCAAGACAATCGTTTTGGGTGTAAAAGTGATCAAAAAGATATCGAGAAATATCAGTCCTGGCGTTCGTCGTGGCGGAACTCGTTCCATTGTCACGACTTCTTGGGTATGCGGGCGAAGCATAATCTCAAAAGCCTCGATATAAGCTTGTGGAATCGCGATGACGATTTCCCAAAGCGCCCGCAGCCAATCTTTTAATGCTGCGCGAGATTTGTGGTTATGTGGCAACAGCAGCGCGACGCTGACACCGATGATGATATTGACCGCGCTGAAATTAGCAGTGAGTAAAAACCAGATAGCCAGTCGTAAAATCAGGTTGAGATATCCAGTCATGTAAATACCATCCAAAACAGCAAAATCAACATCAGACTCATTCCACCAATCAGATGCTCAAATTGTTCAAGTACGCGCGGTAGCTTGAGTTCTAAGCGTCGAACACCCAAAAAATATGCTCCCCAGCCAGCACCAATAATCGCGAGGACTTTCGCAGTATTAGCGACAGTATACGTTTGGTAGTACGCAATATTGGCGATCGCCAGCGCTGCAATCAACGGTACAACTGCTAGCCACAAACCGAAGCGAATTTTTTCACTGCCTCCACGCGGCAGAAAGATGAATTTAGCATAGACGATCGCAGTTCCTGTGGCGGCAATGTTCATAGCGATCGCGTACGCGGGTGACAAATCTTTTAGCGTGAGAATCTTTGCTGCAAAACCCACCAACAAGGGAAAGCCTGAAATCGAAAGACTCGCTATCACTAAGGCAACCCACAGCGCTGTATTAACCGATTTTTGTTGGAGTTCCTTAAAGCTGCGGCTAGGTAAAGTACCTGCGATCAGAAACAACGTTGATTTAGCTAGCCCGTGTGCCAGTGCATACAAGCCTCCCGCACTTGGTGCAACGAGAATCCAGCCCAACTGAGAAACCGTACTCAACGCTAGCGTCCGCTTCGTATCTTTTTCCAAAATTGCATAAAACACGCCAAGTAGAGCTGCCCCAACGCCGAACAGCCGCACAATCGCATCCACCTCATCCAAAATTAGCGCACACCGTACCAGCGGAAAGACACCAGCTTTCACCACAACTCCTGATAGCAAGGCGGAAACGGGCGATTCTGATTCAGAATGCGTTAACGGTAGCCACAACCCTGATACAAAAACTCCTCCTTTGGTCAAGAGTCCAAGAAAGATCAACGCGAGTGCCTCAATTGGTGCGTTGCCTAACCCTGCAAACGCAAACGAATGATTTGCTTGATAAACCAACACTGCACCCACCAGATAAAACAGCATGGCTGTGTTGCTGACAAACAGATAGCGCAAGCCAACCCACAGCGAGCGTTCGGTTCGGGGGTAAGCAATCAACAGAAACGCCGCAATTCCTA